>NZ_KB850140.1:416715-545320 GCF_000369685.1 Acinetobacter sp. CIP 102136 | reverse complement strand
TTTAGGAATAATGAGCTGGCGATGACTTACTCTCACATGGGTAACCCCACACTACCATCAGCGCTAAGAGGTTTCACTTCTGAGTTCGGGAAGGGATCAGGTGGTTCACTCTTGCTATGGTCGCCAGCACAACTGGTATGATTACTTACTGAGGTCTTATGGTTGCCTTAGCTTTCTTCAAATCTTGCACTCTGTTCAAAGCAGTGCTTTGAACATCGTTCATTAACAGATATATCTGAGTTGGGTATTTTGTTCTTTAGCGTTCACTAAATCAAGCTGTTTTGCTTAATATCGAATCAATTGATCCTCACTTCTTTCGAAGTTCGTACAACAACTGTTTGGGTGTTGTATAGTCAAGCCTCACGAGCAATTAGTATTGGTCAGCTTCACATATCACTATGCTTCCACATCCAACCTATCAACGTCGTAGTCTTCAACGGCTCTTTAGGAGACATAAAGTCTCGGGGAAATCTTATCTTGAGGTAGGCTTCCCGCTTAGATGCTTTCAGCGGTTATCCCTTCCGAACATAGCTACCCGGCGATGCCACTGGCGTGACAACCGGTACACCAGAGGTTCGTCCACTCTGGTCCTCTCGTACTAGGAGCAGATCCTCTCAAATTTCCAACGCCCACGGTAGATAGGGACCGAACTGTCTCACGACGTTCTAAACCCAGCTCGCGTACCTCTTTAAATGGCGAACAGCCATACCCTTGGGACCTGCTTCAGCCCCAGGATGAGATGAGCCGACATCGAGGTGCCAAACACCGCCGTCGATATGAACTCTTGGGCGGTATCAGCCTGTTATCCCCAGAGTACCTTTTATCCGTTGAGCGATGGCCCTTCCATACAGAACCACCGGATCACTAAGACCTACTTTCGTACCTGCTCGACTTGTGGGTCTCGCAGTTAAGCGCGCTTTTGCCTTTATACTCTACGCGTGATTTCCGACCACGCTGAGCGCACCTTCGTACTCCTCCGTTACTCTTTAGGAGGAGACCGCCCCAGTCAAACTACCCACCAGACATGGTCCTCGTCCCGGATAACGGGACAGAGTTAGAACCTCAATATTACCAGGGTGGTATTTCAAGGACGGCTCCATCGCAACTAGCGTCGCGACTTCAAAGCCTCCCACCTATCCTACACAAGTAAGATCAAAGTTCAATGTCAAGCTGCAGTAAAGGTTCACGGGGTCTTTCCGTCTAGCCGCGGGTACACCGCATCTTCACGGCGAATTCGATTTCACTGAGTCTCTGCTGGAGACAGCGCCCCCATCATTATGCCATTCGTGCAGGTCGGAACTTACCCGACAAGGAATTTCGCTACCTTAGGACCGTTATAGTTACGGCCGCCGTTTACTGGGGCTTCGATCAAGAGCTTCGCTTACGCTAACCCCATCAATTAACCTTCCAGCACCGGGCAGGCATCACACCCTATACGTCCACTTTCGTGTTTGCAGAGTGCTATGTTTTTAATAAACAGTTGCAGGGGCCTGGTTTCTGAGGCTGTCGGCCGCTCAAGGAGCAAGTCCTATCACAGACAACAGCGTACCTTCTCCCGAAGTTACGGTACCATTTTGCCTAGTTCCTTCAGCAGAGTTCTCTCAAGCGCTTTGGTCTACTCGACCTGACCACCTGTGTCGGTTTCGGGTACGATTCCTGTGTAACTGAAGCTTAGAGACTTTTCCTGGAAGCATGGTATCAGCCACTTCACTGTACAAGTACAGCTTGCTATCAGTTCTCAGCATAGAGTACCCCGGATTTGCCTAAGATACATGCCTACAACCTTCCACCTGGACAACCAACGCCAGGCTGACTTAACCTTCTCCGTCCTCTCATCGCATTACACAGAAGTATTGGAATATTAACCAATTTCCCATCGACTACGCCTCTCGGCCTCGCCTTAGGGGTCGACTCACCCAGCCCCGATTAACGTTGGACTGGAACCCTTGGTCTTTCAGCGTGCGAGTTTTTCACTCGCATTGTCGTTACTCACGTCAGCATTCGCACTTCTGATACCTCCAGCAGACTTCTCAATCCACCTTCATCGGCTTACAGAACGCTCCCCTACCACGCATAATAAATTATGCATCCGCAGCTTCGGCATATAGTTTTAGCCCCGTTACATCTTCCGCGCAGGCCGACTCGACTAGTGAGCTATTACGCTTTCTTTAAAGGGTGGCTGCTTCTAAGCCAACCTCCTAGCTGTCTATGCCTTCCCACATCGTTTCCCACTTAACTATAATTTTGGGGCCTTAGCTGGCGGTCTGGATTGTTTTCCTCTTGACTACGGACGTTAGCACCCGCAGTCTGTCTCCCGGATAGTACTCATTGGTATTCGGAGTTTGCATCGGTTTGGTAAGTCGGGATGACCCCCTAGCCGAAACAGTGCTCTACCCCCAATGGTATTCGTCCGAGGCGCTACCTAAATAGCTTTCGGGGAGAACCAGCTATCACCAAGTTTGATTAGCCTTTCACCCCTATCCACAAGTCATCCCCTGGCTTTTCAACGACAGTGGGTTCGGTCCTCCAGTTAGTGTTACCCAACCTTCAACCTGCTCATGGATAGATCACCTGGTTTCGGGTCTATACCCAGCAACTAAACGCCCTATTAAGACTCGGTTTCCCTACGGCTCCCCTATGCGGTTAACCTTGCTACTGAATATAAGTCGCTGACCCATTATACAAAAGGTACGCAGTCACCGGACTAAGCCGGCTCCCACTGCTTGTATGCATGCGGTTTCAGGATCTATTTCACTCCCCTCACAGGGGTTCTTTTCGCCTTTCCCTCACGGTACTGGTTCACTATCGGTCAGTCAGGAGTATTTAGCCTTGGAGGATGGTCCCCCCATATTCAGACAAGGTTTCACGTGCCTCGCCCTACTCGACATCATCATATAAGCCCTTTCGTGTACAGGACTATCACCGTCTACGGTCGCACTTCCCAGAGCGTTCCACTAGAACTTATATGACTTAATGGGCTCTTCCCCTTTCGCTCGCCGCTACTGAGGGAATCTCAATTGATTTCTTTTCCTAAGGGTACTGAGATGTTTCACTTCCCCTCGTTCGCCTTGCAACACTATGTATTCATGTTGCAATACCTACCTTATGGTAAGTGGGTTTCCCCATTCAGACATCTCCGGATCACAGGATATTTGCCGCCTCCCCGGAGCTTTTCGCAGGCTATCACGTCTTTCATCGCCTCTGACTGCCAAGGCATCCACCACATGCACTTAATTACTTGACTATACAACCCCAAACAGTCGTTTATCCTTACAAGTGGGATAAGCAACAGATTGTGATGATCTCTCATCACGCTCATACAGTTGGCGTTTCGTAGATTTAACTACTGTACAGCTTCAATTAGATTCATATACCAAAACGCTTGATTCAGTTAATTTCGCTAGAACTCATTTCCTTAATCTTCACATCACAGTAATAAATCACTGTTAGTGTTGATCTTAAAAACGAGTTTGAACAAATTATTTCAACTCAAATATATTCTGTTAATGATTTTTCCAGCCTTCGTCAGGTCAGGAAACTGTGATAAATCACAGAGATTATCAAGTGCGCGTATCATAACGCTTGTACTTGTTAATCTCTAGGATCTAAACACTTGATCGCTTAGGAACTAAACAACTTCATCACTGTATGCTTACATACTGCGCGAAGCGTAGCTTCTTGCTTAAATTTCAAGTAAAAGCAGTGCTTTTATGATCTTGAAATTTGGTGGAGACTAGGAGAGTCGAACTCCTGACCTCCTGCGTGCAAAGCAGGCGCTCTACCAACTAAGCTAAGTCCCCAGCTTATCAATAAGTCAATGTATCGTTCTGTTCTGTTTGCTTCAGCACTTTCATGCTTCGTTAGTCAGATTTGGTGGGTCTGACAAGACTTGAACTTGTGACCCCACGCTTATCAAGCGTGTGCTCTAACCAACTGAGCTACAGACCCTCAGATACATCGTATGAAGAACAACTTGTTGTGGATTCTTACCAATCGTCAATCTTTCGTTAAGGAGGTGATCCAGCCGCAGGTTCCCCTACGGCTACCTTGTTACGACTTCACCCCAGTCATCTGCCACACCGTGGTAAGCGTCCCCCCTAAGGTTAGACTACCTACTTCTGGTGCAACAAACTCCCATGGTGTGACGGGCGGTGTGTACAAGGCCCGGGAACGTATTCACCGCGGCATTCTGATCCGCGATTACTAGCGATTCCGACTTCACGCAGTCGAGTTGCAGACTGCGATCCGGACTACGATCGGCTTTTTGAGATTAGCATCCTCTCGCGAGGTAGCAACCCTTTGTACCGACCATTGTAGCACGTGTGTAGCCCTGGTCGTAAGGGCCATGATGACTTGACGTCGTCCCCGCCTTCCTCCAGTTTGTCACTGGCAGTATCCTTAAAGTTCCCGGCTTAACCCGCTGGCAAATAAGGAAAAGGGTTGCGCTCGTTGCGGGACTTAACCCAACATCTCACGACACGAGCTGACGACAGCCATGCAGCACCTGTATGTAAGTTCCCGAAGGCACCAATCCATCTCTGGAAAGTTCTTACTATGTCAAGACCAGGTAAGGTTCTTCGCGTTGCATCGAATTAAACCACATGCTCCACCGCTTGTGCGGGCCCCCGTCAATTCATTTGAGTTTTAGTCTTGCGACCGTACTCCCCAGGCGGTCTACTTATCGCGTTAGCTGCGCCACTAAAGCCTCAAAGGCCCCAACGGCTAGTAGACATCGTTTACGGCATGGACTACCAGGGTATCTAATCCTGTTTGCTCCCCATGCTTTCGCACCTCAGTGTCAGTATTAGGCCAGATGGCTGCCTTCGCCATCGGTATTCCTCCAGATCTCTACGCATTTCACCGCTACACCTGGAATTCTACCATCCTCTCCCATACTCTAGCCAACCAGTATCGAATGCAATTCCCAAGTTAAGCTCGGGGATTTCACATTTGACTTAATTGGCCACCTACGCGCGCTTTACGCCCAGTAAATCCGATTAACGCTTGCACCCTCTGTATTACCGCGGCTGCTGGCACAGAGTTAGCCGGTGCTTATTCTGCGAGTAACGTCCACTATCCAAGAGTATTAATCTCGGTAGCCTCCTCCTCGCTTAAAGTGCTTTACAACCAAAAGGCCTTCTTCACACACGCGGCATGGCTGGATCAGGGTTCCCCCCATTGTCCAATATTCCCCACTGCTGCCTCCCGTAGGAGTCTGGGCCGTGTCTCAGTCCCAGTGTGGCGGATCATCCTCTCAGACCCGCTACAGATCGTCGCCTTGGTAGGCCTTTACCCCACCAACTAGCTAATCCGACTTAGGCTCATCTATTAGCGCAAGGCCCGAAGGTCCCCTGCTTTCTCCCGTAGGACGTATGCGGTATTAGCATCCCTTTCGAGATGTTGTCCCCCACTAATAGGCAGATTCCTAAGCATTACTCACCCGTCCGCCGCTAGGTCAAGTAGCAAGCTACTTTTCCCCGCTCGACTTGCATGTGTTAAGCCTGCCGCCAGCGTTCAATCTGAGCCATGATCAAACTCTTCAGTTTAATACTATGTAGCACCTTAAAGGGTGCCAATCTTGGCTCATCAATTTTCTGACAAATATTTCTCAAATAAACTTCGAGTAATTTCTACCATCAATCAATGAAAATAATTTCGATCAATCAACCAGTAAAAATCCACACAAGTTGTTCTTCATAATCTCTTAATGATCTTCTTGCTAATTCGTCACCAGCAAGCTAGGTCGACTATATTACTCTCTATCTCTAGAAAGTCAACCAGTAATGAAAACTATTTTTAAACTTTCTTTCTAAAACCCAACTCAATCAAACTTAACTAAGTCACTGTTTTATCAGAAGTTTTAATCTTCATCACCGCCGATGGATGTGCATTCTACAGTATTCCCAACCCAATACAACCCCTATTTTTAAATAATTCAGCAAAATCATCACGATTGTTTATTTATTCTACAAAAATCGCAATTTTCTTCATTTCTTGAGCATTAAAGGGACTGAATTGGATAAATGACTTAATCTTTTTTCAGTTTTATTCTGTTCCTGAAAGCGTAAAGGCCGGCAATCTATATATTCACAATAACCCCCTTCCCCATTTTCAGTTTCTTCATTTATTTTCACTTGATAACTAAAACTTCCTACATAGCCCGCTGCCAGGCCAAATTTAAAATCTCCACGACTTTGACCTTGTACCCAGATACAAGTACCGTCTGCATTTTCATAACACCATTCAAATTCGCGCGGCAAATACATACTCTGCCCATTAGGTGTCGTGACACGCGGATAAACACGATGAACTTTAAAATAAACTTTGCGATCGAACATTTGGGTCCGCATGTTTTTTAAATCACGGAGATATATCCGCGACTGAACAATACGATTAAAACCATCCCGAATCTGCGCCAACAACAGTTGCCTGTTTTCACTGAGATTAATAATTTGATAAGTCAGGAAGGCCAAAGGTAGATAAGGAAAGTTAAAACTCCGCGCGTATTCAAAGCTTCCAAGACCATCGATCGTATATTGCTGCGCTTTATAGTTCACCGTTCCCTGACAATGACATAGCAAAGACCAGTGATCTGCCAAGGAAAACCGCATTTGGGTAAAATGAGAAATCAGTTGAGTGGTTTGAATATTTAAATCAAAACTGAGTTCCGAGTCAGAACGCTGCAAACGAAAATTTGGAAAACTTCCGCTCAATTGCTCACGATCCAGAAACTGAAACAGACCTGATCTAAAATGACAGTCCTGCTTGACCGAATAGTGATGCAATTGTCCCACCATATGTGGGCTCGAACTGCAAATCACGGTAGCGGTGTCTAAGGCTGTGGTTTCGATTGCACTCGGGTTTGCCAGCATGGGTGCATTGGGTTGCCCGATAATACTCAGAAAGTTTAAATAATAGAGGGGTGCCGGAAGCCCGGGGATCATCAAACCCTGATGAATAATTTTATATTTTGAGGTGGGGCCATGATAGGCGGGATGGCGCGAAACAGTAGGAGTCTGATTCAGCTGTTTCGAACGATCTAAAAAATCTTGAAGAAACCGCATCACAGACTCCTTATCTTTTTATAATGTACTCGATCTTTTTGCCATAAAGGTGGTTACAAAACCAGACAAGGCATAGAGAATAGAAATGACCAGAATGCCGACAGGAATATTATAAGTCATCGCTGCAAAGACGAATACGGCAATTGGTAGGACAAAAAATGGAACCCGTTTACGTTCTACAGTTTTAAATGAATAGTATTTGATATTGGAAATCATCAACAAGCCCACCGCAATGATGACCACTGCATTAATGACCTGAAGAGAAGGTTCACGAATATCAAAGATTTCTGGAAAATCCAGACCGACCCAGACCAGTGACACAATCATGATGGCAGCCAGAGGACTTGCGACACCAATAAAATAACGTTTATCGACCACACCAATCTGTACATTGAAGCGTGCCAGACGGAACGCAGCACATGCGGTATAAACAAAACAAGCCGCCAGACCAATACGGCCCAAATCACTCAAGCCCCAGCTATACATCAAAATAGCGGGAGCTACGCCAAAAGCCAGCATGTCAGAAAGCGAGTCAAATTGTTCACCGAACGGACTTTGTGCACCAATAGCACGTGCCACACGTCCATCCAGTCCATCCAGTAATGCCGCAATAAAAATCGCATAAATAGCTTGCTGAAAATCACCATTCATACTGGCAATAATCGAGTAGAAACCTGACAACAACGCTGCCGTTGTAATCAGGTTCGGCCATAGATAGATGCCTCGACGCTTAACTTTTTGCCCTTCCTGGGTATGCTCCTCTTCTTCTACCTCAAAGGTGATGCCATCGAAAGGCACTTCAGTTGAAGAGTCACGTTCCGGTTTGCTTATATTTGTCATTCTTGTCGATCCTAGCTATGACCTGATCTTTGAAAAAATTATTCGCCCACTAACCAACGAACTGCAGCGTGACCACCGTTTTCACTCATGCGAAGATGCGGGAATAACCACTGTAGTGCTTCATCAGCATCTTCAGAGAATTTCCAAGGTGGGTTAATCACCAGCAAACCACAACCGTTCAGGCCTACTGGGGTATCATCCGGCCATACACAGACTTCACACACCAGTTGACGGCGGATACCGGTCTTAAACATTTTCTTCTCGAAGCGTTCGATCATGGCACGGTCTTTAATTGGATACCAAACCGCGAATACACCTGTCGGCCATTTCTTATACGCAGCAACCAGCAGTTCGACCAACTGCGGGAAATCTTTACGTTCCAGTTCATATGGCGGATCGATCATCACCAGACCACGTTTTTCTTTTGGCGGAATGACTGCCAACAGACCTTCGTATGCATCACGCTCATGCAAACCGGCACGCTTGTCAAAAATATTATGACGAAGTTGCTGGAATACATCACGCTGCATTTCAAAAATGGTCGCTTTATCAATTTCACGCATGCCTTCTAGCGCAAACCACGGCGAACCCGGATAAGCACCCTTACCAAAGTTTTCACGCATGTTTTCAACAATTTTCAAGTATTGTTGTACGCCTTCAGGTGCATTACGCTTGATCGAATCATCCAGCTTAATAAGACGATGAATACCGTTTAAAAACTCACCTGATTTTTGCGCTTCGGCAGTCGACAAATCATATTTACCTGCACCACCATGTGTATCTACATAGCGATAAGGTTTGTCTTTTGCATTCAGTCGAGTCAACAACTGAAGCAATAAAACGTGCTTCATGACATCGGCAAAGTTGCCTGCGTGGTAAGAGTGACGGTAATTCATGTTTCAATTATTCCTAAGATCAATTGCTATTTTAACATGAAAAACTATTTCGTTCAGAAACGATTATTGAACTAAAATAGCGGACCTTTTTTTACCACACTATCGAGAATTGAAAAAATGGAAGCAGTTATCATCCCAGGGGATTGGAATGTTGATCAAATCTTAGATGATTTAGATCAACATGGCTTTAGTATTGTTGACGATGCTTACTCTAGCGAATATCAACATGCAGTGAGCCAAGAATGCTTAAGCCACTTAAACGAATTTCGTAATGCAGCCATTCAAAATGGTGTAGTTAACAACATCCGTAGTGATCATATTCTTTGGTTACAACCTGAATTTCAAATTTCCCACCGACACATCCAAACACTTCAACAATTTTCCCAAATTTTAAACCGCGCGTTTTATTTAGGCATCAAAGATGTCGAAGCACATTTCGCTTGCTATCACGCGGGTGAGTTCTATACCCTGCACCGCGACAATCCTCAAGATAAAAATGGCCGGATGATTTCCAGTGTGTATTATTTACATGGACAATGGCAGACGGACTGGGGCGGTGAACTACGCCTGCAGGACAAACATGGCCAGTGGCATATTATCCAGCCAAAACCGAACCGAATGGCGCTGTTCCAGAGCGATTTATTACATGAAGTTTTAATCTCTAAACAGCAACGCCTATCCATTACCGCCTGGCTAAGAAGTGATACCTCACTACTCTAAGACACGCTGCCGCTTTAAATTTTAATTTTTAACCTCATATAGCCATTATTGAGAAATGAGGATTGCGTTGATGCGATTAACGACCAAACAGATTATTCAACGTCTGGGTGAAACTGACCAATTGTATTTAAAAGGCAATACGCCGGAATTAACGCTTGAACGCGCTGATCTTCGTTTACAGCTGGTGACTTTAAGTGAACTGCGTCAGGAACAGCGACATTTCCTGCAAGAAGCCGTAGTGTTGCTGGAACAAGGCCGGGTAGAATTTGAAGAAATGCCGCTGCGCATGTATATCAACCTATCTTTGCATCTAGCCAAGGCCTATATGATGTTCTTTGAATTGACTAAAGAGCACCATTTTGCCCTGATTACCCAGCAAATTTTAAAGCCAATGGCCAGTTATGAGCATGGTGATATTTATTTCTTCCTGGCCTATGCCAGTGCCAGTAAAAATGAGCCAGCCCTGACTCG
Source organism: Acinetobacter sp. CIP 102136 (assembly GCF_000369685.1). Lineage (GTDB taxonomy): Bacteria > Pseudomonadota > Gammaproteobacteria > Pseudomonadales > Moraxellaceae > Acinetobacter > Acinetobacter fasciculus. The sequence continues at coordinate 535,329 of NZ_KB850140.1, read as the reverse complement.
CCACTGGTTAGGTAAGTACACCAACACTGCCGAATTTGAGCTGGAATTATTACAGCAGCATCATGCATTTAATGATTATCGTCAGCACGAATGGTTTAACAAAATATTAAAAAGCAAAATGCATTAAGCCAAAGAATAAAACGCCTCAGATGAGGCGTTTTTTAATGCAAGTTATATCGTCTTACTCTAAATACCAGAAGAACACAGGAAAAATGATCAGGCAGGCTGACGTCTATAAGCGTCCATGTGCAGTTGCTGATTCAGTTCATCAACCCAAATTGCCCAGTCATCATCTTGTACCAGATGGCTGATCAATAAAGAGCGCTGAGCTTTATTCCAGAACGGCGCATCGTGCAAGGACAGCCCTGCTGGCAGTTGATGAGTGCGTACATACAATTCAATAGCCGCAGGACTATTGGCGAGACCGAGCTGAGAAAACAAGAGCTCTAAGCATGGTTGGTTCTTTGCGAGCATCGCGCCCTCCTTATATCAGATAAATTGCAATTATTTATAGATCTAACTTATAAGATAAGACAAAGAAAACCTAGTCATTTGACTAGGTTTGTTGTTTCATTTTGTACGAATGCATTTAAGTGCTCTGCTTGTCACTTTCCACATGTAAAAGCTGATTTAACTTGTCAATAATGACAATCCATTCATCATCTTGGTGCCAGTGTTCACGCAAGAAGGCACTTTGCCCCTCACTCCAGAATTCGGCATCTGGCAATGCGACTTCAGATGGTAATTGATGGGTATCGGTAAACTGAGTAATTGAGGCTTCATCAGAAGGCAAACCCAATTGTTCAAATAATAATTCTAAAGTTAACTGTTGTTCCGTAAGCATAAATAGACTCCATCGTAGCGTTAAATTATGAGCGTGTTGAGATTCGAATTCTTAGGTTGATTTATGGCTGGGTATGTCACAGGAACCTGAACCCTCTGCCTCAATATGTAATTGTTCATTTAACACATCGACAAAAATGGCCCAGTCATCATCTTTCTTCCAGTGACTGATCAGAAAGTCATGCTGTGATTTACTCCAAAAAGGAGCTTTATGCAGTGGCACATCCATACCAATTTGATGCGTACTAATAAACTCATCAATGGCTTCCGGACTCGAATCCAGACCCAATTGTTCAAAGAAAAGTTCGAAGGTAGCGCGTTGCCCTAACATCTGAACCTCCATCTTTTTATCTATAATCTTGTTTCTACCTTAGAGGGCTCATAGCGAAAACTCAGTTGTCTCTCCTTCACAGCTTGTTATTTTTTGTTGATTAAAGTGAGTGACATAAAAAAAGCACCCCAAATGGAGTAATGCTGATCAGTTAAGGAATTTAGAAATAGTTTCTTTAACTTTTCAGTCGTTCACGAGAAATTTTTAACTTTTTAAATCAAATATTTGCAATATCATTTGTTATTTTGGTTTCGCTCAAATGATAAGCGGAGCTTCGCCAGGAAGGCATCTTGCAGAGCAATAGTCCTCCCCACAAAACTCGTCAGCCAGCATCCATTAGTAAATTTGTCGCAGAAACAATCATTTTTTAATGTAGTCCTGCCTCGAACAGTTGCGGATGACTTTCCCACCTATTAAATATAATCCTGAATTTAAAAAAGAAAATGCCAGTCAATTTCTTAACTGACTGGCATTACCCCAAATGGAGTGCTTTTCTTCAACTTAATCTAAAAAGATCAAATTATTTAAGCATATCAGCAATTGCTGCGCGCTCTTCTTCAAGTTCGTTCAACGTGAAGTTGATACGCTCTTGACTGAATTCGTCGATTTCTAGACCTTGAACGATTTTGTATTCACCGTTTTCAGTCGTTACAGGGAAACCGAACATTACGCCTTCAGGAATACCGTAAGAACCGTCAGAAGGAATACCCATAGTTACCCATTCGCCATTTGTACCAAGAGCCCAATCGCGCATATGGTCGATTGCAGCGTTAGCAGCAGAAGCAGCAGAAGACAAACCACGTGCTTCGATAATCGCAGCACCACGTTTACCAACAGTCGGAAGGAATGTATTTGCATTCCATTCTTGGTCGTTGATCATGTCTTTAACGCTTTCGCCGTTAATTGTTGCAAAACGGTAGTCGGCATACATGGTTGGAGAGTGGTTACCCCAAACTGTAAGATTTTTGATGTCTTTAACCGCTTTACCAGTTTTAGCAGCAATTTGAGATGCAGCACGGTTGTGGTCAAGACGTAACATTGCAGTGAAGTTTTTCGCTGGAAGATCTGGAGCAGATTTCATTGCGATGTAAGCATTCGTGTTTGCAGGGTTACCAACAACTAGAACTTTAACGTCACGGCTTGCAACTTCGTTCAATGCTTGACCTTGACCGATGAAGATTTCACCGTTCACTTTAAGCAGGTCAGCACGTTCCATACCTGGACCACGTGGACGTGAACCAACTAATAACGCATAGTCAGCATCTTTAAATGCAACTTTAGGATCATCAGTACCGATCATGTCTTCTAGTAATGGGAATGCACAATCTTGAAGCTCCATCATTACGCCTTTAAGCGCTTGTTGAGCTTTCTCAAAAGGAACTTCGAGCAATTGCAAAATCACTGGTTGATCTTTACCTAGCATTTCGCCGCTTGCGATACGGAATAATAGGCTGTAACCAATTTGACCTGCAGCGCCAGTAACGGCAACACGAACTGCTTGCTTCATCTAATTATCTCCAATTGAGGATATTCAATGCGATTAAATAGTTAGTATTTAATCTAATAATCGTAAACGCGAAAGATTGTACTCCAATCCTTTGCCAGATGCATATAAAAGAGGACGGATTTCACCTAAAGTCTGATAGGAAATATAAATTAAATCGGCAAAAAAGCTCAGTATGTTCCTTTTATTGTGACAGTTTTTGGGCATGTATTAATAATGTTGGCAGGACAGGATTTGTAATTGCCATTGGGGCGATAACAGACCTTGATCGAGGTAAGCACGCTAGCTGACTGAGTCTGCTGGCAGTTGAATCGCAAGGCATTGCCCGGTAATTGCGGATTAATTTTCAGGAATTTGGCCCGCAATGTATCGACAGAAATCGTAATATTTTCCTGTTCCGTCAGTTCTGCAGGCACTTTGAGACGATCTGCATAATTGATAATCGTCCGGAAATATTGACTGGCATTCATCGGCACACAGCCACCGATATTGCGCCATAAGATTGTCCGGGTATTGTCATCCGGCATGATCCTGGCCACTACCTTGGACTGAAGTGGTGACAGTTTCGCAGAGCTATTGGTCGTGCAATTTTGTGATGTGGTCTGAGGATATAAGCCGGAGATATTCAGCGAATAACCTTCCAGGCATTTTCGTTTCTTGGCATATTCAGGGTACAGGCTACATAGGGCCGGGACCATTTGTACATCCATGACATAGTCTGTCGGCGTAGCAAACGCTGCCGGACTACTGGCCAAAACCACAAGCGTAACTGATCCAGCCCAGACTCGACGATCCTTCATTATTTTCATGAATAAGTCACCATTCCCCAATAATTTTAATTTTATTGTGTATTTCGTAATGGTATCAGTTGCATGCGTTTACCCACTGACTGTGCCCCCTGTCCTAATAAAATACCGTAATGCGTGGCATTGGTCATGACATGTTTCACATAATCTCGGGTTTCAAGTAAAGGAATACTTTCAGTATATTGATCTGCGGCCATTCCCTGAAATTCTGGCTGCCAGCGACGGGCACGGTTTGGTCCGGCATTATAGCCTGCTGTTGCCAGAACTGGACTATTGCTGAGCTGACGCTGAATGGTAGATAAATAGAATGTTCCGTAGCGAATATTGGTATTCATATCGGTGAGTGCTGCCGGATTATAAGCCTCACCCATTTGACGCGCCACCAACTTGGCCGTATCCGGCATAATCTGCATTAGACCACCCGCCCCGACATGTGAACGTGCGACGGTATTGAAACGACTTTCTTGACGCATCAAACCATAGGCCCAGGCCGGATCAATCCCCGCATTGCGACTATGGCTGACCACGTAATTCTGATGTGGCATTGGAAAACGATAATTGTAGTTATGTTTGTTCGCGGTACGGTCGGCAGCATAAATGGCCCGATCATGCCAACCCATGTCCATGGCACGCTTTGCCGCAGCCAGCAACAGGTCATCATCTTTCTTTAGATAAGCCTGACGTACTGCCCAGTTCCATTCACGGTTAATGTAGTTCTCTGGGGCGCTGATATTACGTAAAGTGAAAGCACGGCGGAAATGAATATCCTGATTCAAGCGCTGCATAGCCTGATTGGATGGCTGTGCCGGGGTTGGTGTACTCGCGGTCACCTGCCCCAGCTTGTCGCGTGCCAAAAGATTGTGATAGTCATCTCCGGTCGCCAGCTTACGATAAATACTTTCTGCTGCCTGCTTGGAAGCACGGTCAGCACGTTGTTCACTAGCACGAGCCAGCCAATATTGCCAGCGATCTTCCTGCTTCTGGTTGACGCTCATGCTGTCAATCGCACGAATCAGGCTTTCCCAGGCACTAAAACGAATCGCCTGACGCGCATAAATCTCGGCTTCTTCCGGGCTAAATGGCAGACCATAGCTGGCATCTAGCGCATTTAACACTTCCCGGTTGAAGTTGTTTTTCATGACTGTGGTACCACCGATATAACCGACAGCACGATATAAGGCGCGTTGTACCTGTACTGGTGTACCTTCCGCGGTCCGCTTGACGATAGACAAAGCTGAGTCCAAATCGCTATCGGCCAGACGTCCCAGCGCATAAATCAGATAGGCATGCTCTGCCGCAGTACTTTTAGGCGCAGACCACAAATAATTAGTGGGATTGGCCTGAATCGAATTCAGTTGTGCCAGAGACAGATTTAGACCAATGCCTTGCGCTGTCGCAATAGCCTGACCTGACTGACCGGCACGCAATTGTACCCAAAGTCGCTGTTGGCGGTCTTCTGCCGTCATTAAAGGGCTAGAAAGCATCATTCGACCAAGTCCAGTACAAGAATCCGGTTGGCTATTGGTGGTTAGCCAGACCTCTTTAAACTCGGCATAAACCAGCTCATCACCGGCTTTGGCACGAACTTGTGCTACGGCACAGGCTTCAGCTGGATCAGCATTGGTCACATAAGGCAATACCGGTTGAGCCGTGGTGAAATCTGCCATTTTGACTTTTTCTTCGACATAGTCCGCTGCCAGCTTTTCAGCCATCGCAGATTGCGGGTAGCGCTGAGCAAAACTGACAATTTGGCTGGCAGGTTGCAAGGCAAGATTCTGGTTTAAAATCCAGTATTCCGGATAATAGCCTAAAGCATCATTCTGCATGGACAGGCGATATTGTTGTAATAATTCAGTATTACCTGCATTGGCCGCACGTAAGGCATCGTTAAATTGCTCTTCAGCTGCATATGTACTTGCTGAACAGATACACGCCACACTTAACGTAATTAATTTATAGTATTTATACATAATTTTAGTGTGTTTCAACATCCCTTTGCCTTCTATCATCGGTTTTGTGCTTTGCCCATGTTGCATATCATAAGAGCTAGTTTGAAGATTATAACCAACTCTATTGTTCAGTTATGTAACCTTATGATTAAGCAATATTAATCTACAGACAATTTTTGCCCATAAATCAATATTTTTCCACAGTTAATTTGAACTATAAGTTTAAGCGACTTTCCTGCTAAAATATGCGCCTTTCCAAGATTTCAGTCCGTGAATTGAATTTTTATTCACCTGTTTGATGTATCAATCAGGCTGTTCGTTCACTCTTTCAACGTATTACCTTGTAGGAGCCTACATGACGGTTCAAACCTTCATTCCGAATGGTGCCCCAGCTGCCTCAGAAAACACTGTTACCCAGCCAGCGCACACCCCAGCCAGCGATGCTTCAGTCAAAAAACTGTACATCGAAACGCAAGGGTGTCAGATGAATGAGTACGACAGTCACCGTATGGCAGACCTGTTAGGCGATTCTCATGGCTATGTGCTGACCACCGATCCTAAAGATGCCGATATTCTGCTGATGAATACCTGCTCGATCCGTGAAAAAGCCCAAGAGAAAGTATTCTCCGAGCTGGGTCGCTGGCGCAAGCTTAAAGATAAAAATCCTGACCTGATTATTGGTGTTGGTGGTTGTGTGGCTTCTCAGGAAGGCGACAACATCCAGAAACGTGCCAATTATGTCGATATGATTTTTGGTCCACAAACCCTGCACCGTTTGCCGCAAATGCTGGATCAGCATTTTGAGCAGATCGAAAAGCCGAAAAAAGAAAAAATCAAACTGGTGGATATTTCCTTCCCCGATATCGAGAAATTCGACTTTCTGCCAGAACCGCGTGTTGAAGGCTATAAAGCTTTTGTCTCGATCATGGAAGGCTGTTCCAAATACTGTTCTTTCTGCGTGGTGCCGTATACGCGTGGTGAAGAAGTTTCTCGTCCACTAGATGATGTCCTGGCTGAAATTGCAGGTCTGGCAGAAAAAGGCGTGCGTGAAATTTCGCTGTTGGGTCAGAACGTAAATGGCTACCGGGGTGAAACCTTCGAAGGCAATATCTGTACTTTTGCCGATTTGCTGCGTTTGGTTGCAGACATTCCGGGTATTGGCCGTATTCGCTATACCACCTCGCATCCCCTGGAATTTAATGATGACCTGATCCAGTGCTATCGTGACCTGCCACAAATGGTTTCACATCTGCATCTGCCGGTACAAAGCGGTTCCAATGATGTGTTACAAGCGATGAAGCGTAACCACACCATTGATGTCTATATCGAAAAGATTAAAAAGTTACGTGCAGTTCGCCCTGACATGCACCTATCTTCAGATTTTATCATTGGCTTCCCGGGTGAAACAGATGAAAACTTTGAAGAGACTTATCAGTTTATTCAGGATCTGGATTTCGACCATTCTTATAGTTTCATCTATTCAAAACGTCCGGGTACGCCTGCGGCAGAACTGGAAGATACGATCTCTGAAGATATCAAAAAAGAACGTCTGGCCAAAGTTCAGCAATGGATTAAGCGTTCAAGCATTGACAAGACGGATGCCATGCTCGGGACCATCCAGCGTGTACTGATCGAAAAAGTTTCTGATAAAGATCCGAATATTCTGGTCGGTACGGCGGACAATACCCGTTATGTTAACTTTATTGGTGACCCTGCCTGGGTAGGCCGCTTTGCCGAGATTGAAATTACCGAAATTAAAACTTTGAATTTAGTTTATGGTGAGCTCTTGAATCTTGAGCCTGACGTGGCGTAATGTAGAGCATATAACGCACACTTCATAAGGAACACTCTTGACTGCAGCGATTCGACGTACAGTAGCTTTTCCTGGAATTTCGATGGACCGTATACAAGCCATGTTAGGTGCCTATAACGGCCATTTGAAGCAAATTGAACAACGTTTAGACGTCAAAATCTCCCATCGTGGAGAAAGTTTTATTATTGATGGTGGAATCGATGCCGTTGAGAGAGCCGAAATGCTCTTGCAACGTCTTCATGAAGAATCTGAACATAGTCAGCAGATTAGTGCAGATACTTTACATCTGATGATTCAGGGCAGCCAGACTGACCGTGAACTTCAGCAAGATCTGGATGATCAGGAACATACGGGGCTGGACAATGTCTGGCTGCAAACCCGTAAAGGCCGGATCAACCCGCGTGGTGCCAACCAGAAACGCTATGTACAGCGCATTCTGCAAAGTGATATTTCTTTTGGTATTGGCCCTGCCGGTACAGGTAAAACCTATCTTGCCGTTGCAGCTGCAGTGGATATGCTGGAGCGCAATGAAATCCAGCGCATTCTGCTGGTTCGTCCTGCGGTTGAAGCCGGTGAAAAACTCGGTTTCCTGCCGGGAGATTTAACCCAGAAAATCGATCCTTATTTACGTCCCTTGTATGACGCGCTGTATGAAATGCTTGGCTTTGAAAAAGTGGCCAAGCTGATCGAACGTCAGGTGATTGAAGTGGCTCCGCTTGCTTATATGCGTGGCCGTACCTTGAATCATTCTTTCGTGATTCTGGATGAAGCGCAGAATACCACCCCAGAACAGATGAAGATGTTCCTGACCCGCCTAGGTTTTGGTTCACGTGCCGTGATTACCGGCGACGTAACTCAGGTAGATTTACCGCGTGGTCAGCAATCCGGTCTGTCACATGCCTTGCGTGTGATTGATAAAATTCCTGAAATTCATATCACCCGTTTCCATTCGCGTGATGTGGTACGTCATCAACTGGTACAGAAAATTGTTGAAGCCTATGAAGGCTGGGACAGTGAACAGCAGCGTTTAAGTGCTGAAGCACGTGCCGAACGAAAAGCACGTCAAGATGCCTTGATCGCTGAAAATGATGCTGCGGCCGACGCACAGCATTAAGCTTTAAACTTAAGGATTTGTGTTGAAACTTAGTCTTTCCTTACAACAGGACTTTCAGTCGCCTGAACTGGTGCTGAAACGTGCCTATATTAAAAAAGTTGTAGAAACCACTTTACGTCATATCGGCACTCAAAGTAATTGCGAAATCGGAATTGCCTGTGTCGACAATGACGAAAGTCATAAACTGAATCTGGAATATCGCGGCAAAGACAAACCGACCAATGTCCTGTCTTTCCCGAGTGAACTTCCAGATGAAATGGCACAGTTTCTGGATGCATTTCCCATTGGCGATCTGGTGATTTGCATACCTGTGGTACTGGCTGAAGCGCTTGAACAGCAGAAAGTACCATTGACGCATTTCACCCATATGCTGGTACATGGTACTTTGCATTTAATGGGATATGACCATGAAACCTCGGATGAAGATGCTGAAGAAATGGAAGGCATTGAAATCGAAACTCTGGCCAAGCTGGGCTTTGAAAATCCTTATCTGGAACAAAACTAAAATTTCTTCATAAAAAAAGCGGGCCAAGGCTCGCTTTTTTTTATTGAAAGTTGCCCTCCCTCTAACTCCCTCCCAGAGGGAGGGAGAACATTCATTAGAATCCTATGATTGTTAAACATTATAGATATAGTTCCCTCTCCTTATTAGGAGTGGGTTAGGGAGAGGTCTTGGTAAATATCAACTTTAACGCACTTCAAACTCCGCTTCTGCCGGGTCAAAACGCCAGGTACGAATCACTCGCAGTTCGGAAATTTCTTTCATTTTACTGTCGAAAGCACCAAATGGTGCTGCCTTACGCACGGAGGATTTAGCTGCTTCATCCAACATGGCATGTCCTGAACTGTCAATCAGTCGAATGGCACGAATCCCCCCATTCTGATTCAGGATCACCATCAAACGCACTTCACCTGCCAGATTCTGCTGCTTGGCTGCTTCCGGATAGTAGCGGTTGCCATAAAATTCCACTTTTTCACGGAACTTTTCCAGATAGGCGGCCGAAACATCCTGCTTGGACTGAATCCCATCTACAGTCTTAATTTTTTGCTGACGACTGAAATTTTGCTGATGCTGTAAATATTGCGCTTCCAGACTGGCGACCATGGCCGCTTTGGCCTGAAACTGGCTCTGTAATTGCTCCTGCATTTTTTTACGCTGATTTTCTTCCGCCTGCTTTTGCCAGCTCAAGGTGGTCATCAGGACTTTTTCTTCAAAACTGAGTTCCTGTTGCTGTTGCAGCATATCCAGACTTTCTTGCAGTTCTTCGCCTGCATGTTGCTCCATTAACGGCGATGGCATATCACTCGACATGCGATGAGCTTCTCTAAACTGGCCGGAACCCTGCTGGTCCGTTTGGGCCAGAAAATCAGCATGCTCAATTTTTTCATCAGTCTGGCGCAAGCTGACCGCGATTTCTTTGGTACTGGTATCCCGATCTTGCGGCATACCAAATTCCAGGGTCAGCACGATTAAATGCATAATGCCTGCGGCAAGCACCGCACTGCTAAACACTGGATCTTTCCACCAAGTTCTGACCAGAGGCATGAGTATCATCGTTTTTTCACATTCGCCCAAACTCAATACTGAGTTCAGCTCCCCAAAAAAGTATTTGAAAGATTAAAAATAAACGGATTCGTCATTTATCTTTTTAAAATGCCAAATCCATCAAATCTTCAACGTTACATAACTAAAACTATAAAAATGGTGCTATTTATTTTGCTAAACTTCAAGCATGAACGCTTGTATTTTTCATACAATTCGACAAGATACATCCCGAGTCAAAAATAAAGTTGCCAGGACGCTTCAGTATGCAAACGCTAATTTCCAATATTTCCAACCGAATCCGCCAATTGTATCAGAGGGCGGAAGGATTTATTGAAGATGAGCGTGAATTTCCCTTATCGCAAGTCTTCCTGAATGCAACCTTTCAGCGCTTTGTCACAGACAATGTCGATGCATTAAAAGACTTACATGCAGATTTACACGAAGACTGGCTGCGTTTGTATGCAACACTGGATTATAAAGGCCTGATTGTCACTTTATCGGTTGATTTGAAACTGGTACAGATGGAATTGAATAAAACCACCCAGTTGATCGTGTTCGAGCAAATTAGTGATACTCAGCTGATTGAAGCCAAATATCCGAATATGCTGTATAAACTTGGCGTGCGTTTTGGCCTGTTCTTCTATCAACGTGTCTTGAATAAAGATCCTTTGGGAATGATTCTGGAAAAACTGGGTGTGATTAAAGTCATCGATGACTTGCTCTATCTGGATTTAAATCGCTGGTTAGGTAAAAGCCGATCTGTCATTGATACCTTGGGCAAAGTCCATGTCAATCATGCAGTACTTCGTGAAGCCGAACTGGTGGTGATTGGCAACGTCAATCTGGCCGCCCTGTTTAGAAAACTCTCCCAAGATCAGGAAGAGAACTGGGATGAAGACGAAATGGATGACAACCGGGTCACCCCCATCAAACAGAAAGATCCTTCTTAAATCATGCTGAACGTAGTTTTTGAACAAAAGTTCCATAAAACTACATGAAATATACATTTTTGGCAGAAATATCCCTTCAATTTCCATATTTTGCCCAAATAATAAAGGGTGCAATAAGTGATATGTTTTGCTTGTTTTTAACCAATATAGGAAAATAACTGATGGCGAAGACTGTATTCAAAACTTTAGTGATGACCACGGGTCTGAGCAGCGCGATACTGTTCACTGGTATTTCTAGCCAGGCTTTTGCCATGACTCCTTTCCAGGCCAGTTATCAATTTAGCTATAATGGTAAGAATATGGGTTCTGCAACGCGGACTTTAAGTAAATCTGGTAATAACTGGACTTATGTCTTTGCTGCAAAAGCCGGGGGGATTGCCTCTGCAACCGAAACCAGCCGCTTTACTTTTAATAATGGCAAGATCGGCTCAAGCAGTTTCAGTCGCAGTAGTAAAGTACTGGTGCATAACAACACCATGAGTATTAATTTCAATCCTTCCAGTAAAAGCATCAGTACCAAGAAAGACGATGAAAAACGTTCTTTTGCCTGGAGAGCAGATGTTCTGGATGAGTTGAATGCGGAATTGCAGATCCGTGAAGATTTAAAAAATTCAGGCCTGAAAGCAAATTACTACATCGCTGATGCTAAAGAAGTTGAAGGCCGCAAGTTTGTCAAACAGGGTTCAGAGACTATAAGTACCAAATACGGATCTTTTAATACCATTAAAGTGGTGATGAAACATAGCAAACCAGGTCGTGAAACCATTTTCTGGCTGGCACCAAAACTTGACTATCTTCCAGTCAAAGTTTCGCATGTCGACAAGAAAACCTCCTATGGTTTACTGTTAACTGACTATAAAGGTGCAAGCAACTAAGTTTTTGGCGAATTTCACTTGATTTTTTCCGGGTGCTTTTTACAATACGCTTTTGCTTGAAAAAGCACCTGCTCTTGAGGATTCTCCCGTGCATGCACTAGAACAGAAAATCTTGGCTGAAGGCATCGTCCTCTCTGAAGAAGTTTTGAAAGTAGACTCTTTCTTAAACCATCAGATTGATCCAGTCATGATGCAACTGATTGGTCAAGAATTTGCGCGTCTGTTTAAGGATGCTGGTATTACCAAAATTATTACGATTGAAGCATCAGGTATTGCACCTGCCGTAATGGCCGGCCTAGAGCTTGGCGTACCGGTGATCTTTGCACGTAAATACCAGTCTCTGACCCTGAAAGATGATTTATATCGTTCTAAAGTCTTTTCATTTACCAAACAAACTGAAAGCACGATCGCGATTTCAAATAAACACATCAGCTCAACCGACAAGGTTTTAGTGATCGATGATTTCTTGGCTAATGGTCAAGCAGCTTTAGGTCTTGCAGACCTGATCCACCAGGCAAATGCAGAAGTAGTCGGTATTGGCATTGTGATTGAAAAATCATTCCAGCCAGGTCGTGACCTGCTGCTTGAAAAAGGCTACCGTGTGGAATCACTGGCACGCGTAAAGTCTTTGACAAATGGCACAGTTGAATTTGTTCGCGACTAAGCTCGCCAATGAATTTTAAAAGAGCGCTGATGCGCTCTTTTTTATTGTGTTTTTCTGATGATATAAATTTAAAATATCCAAAACTCGGCTATAGCTCAGCCTAAATTCTTATTTATTCTTCCAGATTTGATCCTAGATAAATGGCTTAATCTTAAGCTCCAGGCTATTCAATTTCTGAAATAAGGAGTGTCAAACAATAAGTAATTTTTTATCCGATGAATAAACAACAATTTATGTGGATGTTATTATAAAATAAAGAGGCCTAACTATCTGCCAATAGTTAGGCCTGTGTTTACCTCGAAAAAAAGAGTTTATTTAACAGTCACAGTGATACTACCGCTATTCACAGCACCGATAGCGGTAGTTGTGATGCTGTTGTTAATAGCAGTTTGAGTTCCTTCTGAAATAGCACTTACAGATGCATCAATAGCACCCGCATTATAGGCAATATTCGCTACACTATAATTGCTTAAAGTTTCATTGATTTCCTCACTATAGTCAGTACTCAGTGTCGAACTTATAACTTCCGAGATATCTGAACTATCCGAAACCTCTGATAGCTCCTCTAGAGTTTCAGAATTATTAGTTGCACTGGTTACTGCACTGTAGTCGTAGTTATCCGTGGCATCTGATATGTCTGATACCACCTTATTGTAGCTACCCTGCTCAATACTGATACTACCTGTATTCGCGGCACCAATCGCAGTAGTTTCAATTGTACCTTCAATTGAACTAATGGCCTCTGGTGCTTCTCTTGTAGCTTCTGCAATTGCTTCTAAATCAACGCTTGCATCAACATCACCTGTATTCACTGCAAGATTCAAAGCAGAACCATTTTCAACCTGCTGAGAAATAGAATCCAAGGTAGCTTGCAAGCCTGTATCTACGGTGACGTCAGTAGGTGTTTCATCTCCTTGGGCATATGCCATACCTGCGCTAGACAGAAAGGCGACGGATAAAGCGATTGTTTTGATCGTGTTTTTCATCGTTGTTCTTCCTACTTTTGTTTTGAAGTACCTCTCGCTAAGTACTCCTTCTTATAATGGGAGCGAGCCCATTTTTAAATATTTTTAATCACGCTGGGTGCTAGACCAGTAATTTTCGACCACCTCAGGATTGGCCTCCCATAGCGTTGTGGTTTTTTCATCTTCTTGTTCTTTATCAGCCTTTTCTTGAGTATCTTTTTCTTCATTCTTTTCATTTGAAGAAGGTGGATGCTGCTTCTTGCTAATATATTTAATCAAGTCCTGTTTGCTCATTTCAGGCTCTGCTTCAGGGTTTTGAATCACCTCGGACTCTTTCTGTTTTGGCGGTTTCGTATCTTTGCTCGGTGAGTTGGTTGACTTATTTTTTTCATTAGATGAGTCTGCCTGGCTTGAGACTGACTCCTGAACAGCACTGCTTGAAGCTGTATTATTTTGTTGCTGGTTTTTCTTGTATTTATGCAGTGCAACAGAACTTCGGGTTAAGTTCAATTGACCGAACTCTGGCGGTATCTGTGCACGACAGCTTTCAAATACGGCGGGTGGGACAACCTGACTCAGCAATTCAAAAGTGGCCAGATTCAACATTTGTCGCAAGGCAAAGTTAGTTGCCTCGCGTTCTCCTTTTCCAATCTGAATGTTTAAGAGTGTACGACCAGCGAATCTGCCTGCACTTAAGCCATAATCCTGTGCAGCGATTTGTTTCTGCAATGAAACATTGCCCACGACTTTACTGCTGCGGGTATCTGTCAGAGATAAATCCAGACCGACCATAATCCGGGTTTGACTATAATTCGGGCCAACACCGGCGATCTGCATATCAAAACCACCACCCGGAATAAAATCCAGACTGTTAATACTGCCTGTCACATAATAATCAGAGGCCTGGATTTGTCTTGGATCACGAATGCCCCACTTGGCTTCGCTTTCGATAATCCGGGGATCACGCCGGTTCATTAAGCTCACCCCCGCCTGAAACAAGGCAGATTGCACCATATCTCCCGCACCTTGGGTCACCATTTTTCCGCTCCCCCCATTGGTCACCACATCCTTACCGGTTTGATCTAGAATTGCCCCCACAGAGAAACTCACATCATTACGTAATTGTCCTTTTAGGCAGGATAAAGCCATATCAAAAGGCGTAAAAATATCGGTAATAGGGGGGCCTTGTACCAGGCTAACTGGCTTCTGGTTTGAAGGTGCTAAACCTGTGCAGCCTGTTAAAAAAGAACTAAAAAGGACGGTGACACTTACGAAAGATATATTTCTTCTGGTCGAGGAGAAGTTCAGCATTGTGATTCTCCTGGTCTGTTACTCAAATTAAGACAGCGCTGAGGATTTTGATTGGTATTTGAATTGACTGGTGCTTCATTCAACAACTCACTCGTAATATCAATATTATTGTCTGTACCCTCTACATTGATATTATTGGTCGGGGTATTTACCGTACCGATGGAAGTGGTCGAAGTGCTATGAACGGTGGTTTTACCTAATCCAGAATAATAGTCGGACTCCTTAAGTTCGATTAGGTTCGCTTGAACTATATTCTCATTGGAACGGGCACTGGATGATTTCCAACGCTGAGTCCACTCATCAGAGGTGGCATAAGCGTTACTCAGAAAACATAAACCTAATAAACCCAGATTGATAACTAATATTCTCATAATCTTAATATCCTCTGATTTAAGATATTTATTTAATTTTTCGTTTAAGTAAGATTAAATTTATCTGAAAAATATTAAATCACATAAAATTATAAAATGTAGAAAATATCCCTATTCACATATTTTTTTGTTTTACTTAAAAATATAAATTATTGTTTTTATTAAATTAATATATATTTGTTTATTATTTGTGATTTGTAAGAAATCATTATATAAATTTTTTTTGAATATAAAATTCATCCAAAAAACTTGATTAAGATAATATATTTTTTATATTATCAATAATCAAAAATTTATCTAATAAAGATTAGAATTATTATACTTTTTATATTTTAAAAGTCGTAAATTTTTATTTTATTAGAACTTCTATTTAATAAGGATAAATGTCACACTTTATTTAAAATACAATTAATCAATCACAATAAAGATTACTTATAAAGAAACGCCAATATTCAGGTGTATTTTGGCTGAAAAATTTAAATAGCCCCGATAAGAACTCATTTGCATATTTTTCGACTTCCCTTCCTTTTTCATCTCGAATCCCAAAATAGTCTTTCTAAGAGCACAATATTTAGACTGATAAGAAAAGAACATTTCTGATGATCTTGAGATTTGCCATTTCCTCAATGACAGGTTAAGAATTGCGTTAATCAACCAAGAAGGCATATATTTACAGCTGAAATACAATGTTTTAGCGTGAACTCAACTAGAATCAAGTGAGTATGCAATGTTTCTGATTTGCGAATTCAAAACTTATCTAGTGTGTTGTTGTATGTTATGAATAAGTGCTGATCAGGGCACACATCCTATTCCCGACAAACCTAAAACAAGCACATCTCAATCCTTGATGGAACAATCTATGCAATGTCCTAAATGTGGCTCAGCTGATATCGAACAGCGCGATCATGAACAGAATTTAAAGAAAATTGGCGGCATTCTCATGAGTTCAGCGGGTGCAACTGCAGGGACTGTAGGTGGCGCTGCTTCGGGTGCATCGATTGGCGCTGCAATTGGTACAGTAGCCGGACCTTTAGGTGTGATTGTCGGCGGAACCGTAGGCACTTTTGTCGGTGCAATCAGTTTCGGAATTACCGGCGGTGTGGTCGGTAATTTTCTGGGGAAAAAAGCCGGGGTTTCTGTCGACCGTAATCTGTTTCAGGATTATCAATGTCTGAAATGCAAATACAGATTTAGTCAAAAAGATCAAAAAGATCAAAAAGATCAAAAAGATCAAAAAGATCAAAAAGATCAAAAAGATCAAAAAGATCAAAAAGAAGCCTAATAAAATTCAGGAAATGAAGTTCATCCTTCATTTCCTGTGAGTGTTTTTCAGACTCGATTGAGTTTCAGTACCACTTCACCTAAACGCTTGCCTTGTACTTCACACAGAATTTTTTCATCCGGACTCAAGCCCTGATCATGCCGTGGGCCGCTGACATGACTAGCACCATAAGGTGTGCCACCAGTTTTGGTATTCGAGAGTGCAGGTGTTGCGTTACTAAGCCCCATGATCATCATGCCATGATGGAACAACGGCGGCAGCATGGTCAGCAAAGTACTTTCCTGTCCACCATGCATGGAACCTGATGCCGTAAACACGCAAGCCGGTTTACCGTGTAGCGCTCCATTCAGCCACAGACTCGTAGTCTGATCCCAAAAATATTTCATTTCAGAAGCCATGTTACCAAAACGGGTCGGTGAACCGAGCGCCAGGCCAGCACACTGCGCCAGATCGTCCAGAGTACAGTAAATATCCCCTTCTGCCGGAATACTCGGTTCAGCGACTTTTACCATGCTGGATATATTTGGAACTGTCCTGATTTTTACTGCCACGCCTGTCGCTTCAATTCCATTGGCAATCAGATGCGCCATTTCTTTGGTTGAGCCATATTTGCTGTAATATAAAACAAGGACATAAGGTTGCATCATGGTTCTTAGTCATTACTTAAAAAAATAAAACTATACGATACTTTGCAAGTTTTTTGGTTAAGCTGATGGTGAAAATTCATGATGATTAAAAAAATTGAGATTGGATGCAGATGATTGTTAAGTATTTAAAGAAATTACCTTTCTATGAAAAACACTGGTTTCAATTTGTTTTATTTGTACTTCGACGCTTTGAAGCAGACCGCTGTCGCGAACAGGCAGGTTCCCTGACCTACACTACCCTGTTTGCGGTGGTGCCTATGCTGACGGTTTTTCTGGTAATTATCTCTTCCATTAAAGCGCTGGAACCTGCGCGGCAGCAATTGCAACAACTGATCTATAGTAATTTTTTACCCAAAACTACAATTGCCTTTGATAAGGCCCTGAATGCCTTTACCGATAAATCCAGCAATCTCACCATCATTGGTATTCTGTTCTTGTTTGTGACGACAGTATTGATGCTCAGCAGTATCGAAACGGTGTTTAACCGCATTTGGCGCGTGACTGAAACGCGGGGCGGAATTATGGGCTTTATGCGTTACTGGACCATCATTTCGCTCGGGCCGATTTTACTCGGCAGTGCATTTGTGATTTCTTCGACCGTGGCATCCATGAGCATTCTCAGCAATAACTTTGCCGGTTATGAGCTTGATGGCGCTTTTGTCCTCTGGGCGATTTCCTTTTCTTTGACTGTACTCGGATTTTTCATTTTGAACTGGACCATCCCGAATCGCAGTGTACCGCTTAAATCTGCCTTTATTGCCGGTCTATTTAGTGCCGTGGTGTTTGAGCTGCTGAAAAATCTGTTTGGCTATATCATGTCAAACTTTACCAGCTATGAGATCGTCTATGGTGCCTTCGCCGCCGTGCCGATTTTCCTGCTCTGGATTTATCTGTCGTGGATTATTGTGTTATTGGGGGTTGAAATCAGCTATGCCCTGACGGCGTTTGAATCTGGGCAGGACAATAAACGCCATCCCATCGTCATGCTGCTGGATCTGTTAGAATTATTTTATAAAAAGCAGAAAACTGGTGAAAGCATCAGTGAAGCCCAAGCACTTGAGGTCTTAGGCCGGGATGAAATTGGACGCTGGCCGAGCTATGTCGCCATGTTTGAAAAGCAGAATTTGATCAAACGTACCGATGAAAATGAATATGTGCTGGTTCGTGATCTGGATCAGGTCAGCTTCTGGAATTTTTATCTGCAATTACCCTATCCACTGCCACGCAAAAACCATCTCACCAATGCCCAGACTGATGACATCTGGATGCAAAATTTCTCACCTAGATTACAGGAAACCGATCAATATCTGGAAGAAAAACTCAATTTTCCATTGTCCGAACTGTTCCGACATAAATAAAAAAATCCTCTCGCTTGAGAGGATTTTTTTTAACTGATAGCGGTAGATTTCCAGCAGACTATAGCGCCTGCAGTCACCAAACCCGTCCCGATCCAAAAACTGAGTTCGGGTCTGACATCCAGAATCAGCATTGACATGACCGAAGAAAGAATCGGCATAAAATAGGTGGCTAAAATCAGCACCTTGATATTGCCGAACTGCATACTCTGATTCCAGTTACTATAGGCGATGCCAATCAGACTACCCACCACTGCAATTCCCAACCATAGCTTGAATGTGGGCATGATAAAAGGTTCGTTTAATCCTAAATGTAAGAACCATAAGCTAATTACAGCGACCAAAAAGAAAATCGGTACACCATTTTGTCCGCGGCCATAGGTCCTAGTTAGAACGCAGTAGCAAGGCCATAACAAAGCGCCGAGAAAGGCAAAGCCATAGGCCCAAGGATTTTCAGCTAAAGCCTGCATAAACTTCGGCAGATTAGTGATTTCTGGATTGACCACCAGCATCAGTCCCATTACGGCGAGCAGAAAGCCGGGAATCACCCAGAGGCGGGCCTGCAACTGCCGGGCAAAAATCGAAAAAACAATCATCAAGGGTGGCCACAGATAATTGATCATGGCAATCAGCATCACTTGTTCACGATTATCCGACCATGCCACGGCAACCAGAAATAGAATCTCATAAGCCACAAATAAAGCGCCACAACCGAACAGATAGCGCTTGGACATTTGCTTGATTTTTGGGAAACCCGTGAATGCCAAAATCGCCAGACTGCTACAACTATAAATTAAAGCAATCCCCTGCACTGCACTGGTGGATTCAGTAATCAGTTTCACTACAGCGACTAGACTGGCCCAGATCAGAATGGAAGACAGGCCAATCCAGGTCGCTAAATTTACAGACCAGTTTTTCATACTTGCTCTTGAATAGTTTTATTGATATTCGGTTTTTTCAGCCATCCCTGCAAACTCACCAGAATCACGCCCAGCATGACCATACAGGTACCAATAATAAAATTGATTTCGATATGTTCATCCAGAATCAGCACCCCGAACAGCATGCCGAATACAGGGGTCAAAAAGGAAAATACCCCCAACCGTGATGCCAGATAATGTTTCAGCATCCAGAACCAGATCAGATAACTGGCAAAGGAAATCAGTACGGTATGAAAAATCAGACTGGAAATAGACAACACCGTCCATTGAATAGCTGCTTGCCCAGTCAGAACAGCCAGAGACAATAACAGGATTCCACCCATCAATAATTGATAGAACAAAGTCTGGGTTGCAGGTGCTTCAGCCAGCCGGCTCAGACGTACACTGACTGTGGTGGCTGCCCAGAATACGCCGCCAAGCAAGGCCAGAAAATCTCCCCACAAGGCATCAGTCTGTAGACCTGACCCCGTTTGTGGACGTAACAGAAAACTGACTACAATTCCGCTAAAGGCAAGAAATATTCCGCCCCATTGCACAGCAGACAAACGCTCTGCCGGCAATTTCCAGTGCAAACCCAAAGCCACAAAAATCGGTGCGGTATAGAGTAAAACAATCGTATGCGAGGCTGAGGTATAACGCAGTGCCTCACCAATCAGATAGAATTCGGTTGCAAACAACACACCGACCAGCAATCCTGCAGGTAAATAGCGTGCATTCCACAGTTGACGGCGTACGCTTTGCTGAATCAAGGGATAAACCATCAGCGCAGACAAGGCTGAACGCAAGGCAATTTGCATCAGGGCTGAAATATCATTCGCGGCCCACTTCAGTACCACCTGTTGTAAACCCCACAACATACACAATACAAACATGATGGCAGATGCTTTGGCATCTAATGCCTGACGCTGGCTCACATACAGTCCTGTTACTCATTTGGAAGGTACACTATAAAAGTGTCAGAAATAAAAGATATACTTCAAAACAGACAAATGATGGTGTTATTCAGGCAATTTCGGTGATGCATAAAAAAATCCAAGCAGATTCAGCTTCGCTCAAGCAACTTCCGACCCATGATCTGATTAAAGCACCTCTGTGGATCAGCTTCAGGGAGGATCCTGCGCAATCTGTTTATCCGCTACATGGCCATGCCTGGGGAGAATTTGTCTATGCTTTTCATGGAGTGATGGAAGTGAATATTAATCATATAAATTATGTGACGCCTTCACCTCACGGCATCTGGCTCCCACCGAATTTAGAGCATCGTGGTCTGAACCGTACCGCAGTTTCTCATGGCACTCTGTATGTGCATGAATCACTTTGTAGCCAACTGCCCACTCAACCGGGCATCCTGCTCAGCGCCCCCTTGGTCACTGCTTTATTTACCCACCTGAAACAACTACATCAGCAAGACCATCCAGCATTCGAGGATTCAGCTGAATATCAACGTCTGCTACAGGTACTGCTCGATCAGCTCCAGCAAGCCCAACTGGTCAGCAGTTATCTACCGCATTCAGAACATGTACTGCTGAAACAGATTTTAGATTATTTACATCAGCATCCGGCAGATCAGAGCTCGCTGCGGCAACTGGCCGAACGCGTCAATTTAACCGAGCGGACGCTAGCGCGTTATAGTCAGAACGAACTGGGAATGTCACTGCATGAATGGTGGCAACGCCTGAAAGTGATGCAGGCCATGTCTTTATTAAATGCAGGTCATAGCGTTGAAAGCATCGCCTTTGATCTGGGCTATGCCAATGCCTCGGCATTTATCAACATGTTTAAACGCTGGATGGGAAGCACCCCAGATCAATTTCGCAAACGTTATACTGTTAATGATTAAAATTATGCCTATGAAAAAGGAGCCAATAGGCCATTGCTGTCCCACAATTTTTCACAAGAGGAAGCTCATTTGAGCTTCCTCTTGTTTTATGGGTATTTTATCGGGTGAAAATAAAGCTTTTAAAGTTCTTCTTTCAAACAAATTCACTTGAATTATTCTGAGTAAACGTTGAACTGTCCAACCTGTTTTCCCTAAATGTTGAGCGAAACTCACCAATAAATAGGCGATCATCGCAATCCAGATTTGTGTCTGAATTGCGTTCCTGCTGCGGCCTAGAAACGCTTTTAATTTGAGATTCTGCTTAATCGCCTTAAAGAACAGCTCAACTTTCCAACGATCTTTATAAATCGCCGCAATGGTGGAGGCGGCTAAATGAAAGTTATTGCTGAGAAAGCTAAAGTGCTTGCCACTTTGCTGATCTCTATATTCAATTCTTCTTAACACTGGGGCTTTTCTTTTTAGGGCATGTGCGCTATTCAGCTGAATGGTTTCATCTTTTAGAATACCTTTGGATTCAAGCACTGGATGTTGCTGGATCACCTGATACACAGATTTAGGCCTAAAACGTGTGACAAATCCAATGTTTTGAGCAGTCAGATTTGCATACCATTGGTAATCGACATAGCCTTTATCAAAAACTACAATGCTGCCAGCAGGAAACTGGAATTTGCGGCCTTGTACCATGTCATTTTCTTTGCCATTTTCAACTGCAACAAACTCAGGAATATCATTGCTGTGATTCAATCCTATGCTGAGTTTCATGCTGGCTTTTGAGTCGTGAACTTTGGCCCATTCACATAAGGAAAGCGACAGGTCAATATGACTGGCATCCAAGGAATACAAGGGATTCTTAAAGCGAAATTTATGAGCTACTTTTGAGTGTTCATAGTATTTAAGCAACTTGTAAAATAGCTGTTGATACAAGGCAGCAGGCTGCTGCTCATTGATTCGTGCCAGCGTGCTTCGGGGAATAGACTTTGCTCCGAGATGACTTAGCTTTTCCTGTTGGCACTCCAAATTGGATTGAATATCTCTCAGACTTTGTCTACAAGAGAATTGAGACATCAATATGGCAATAAACTGATCCCACCGGGAAGCCGCTCTAAATTTCTGTCCAACATGGTGTACTTTAGCAAGTTGTTCAAAATCCTGTCGCACAACAGGTTTAATTAGCTCATGAAATACGGTATTCTGATGTGACAAAACCTGAATCCTGGTCGTTAAAGTGTTTGTTTGCACTCATATTTTAACTGTTAGGACTCAGGTTTTTTTATTTAAAGCAAACTATGGGACAGCAGTGGCCAATAGGCTCCTTTGATTCAAAATCTTGGTTATTTCACAAAAGTCGTCCAGACATAATCCTGAGACTGCCCTTTGAGGGTCATTTTCAGTTGATCGCCTGAATGCAATGCTGCAACACCTGCCGGGGTACCGGTCATCACCACATCCCCTTCTTCCAAAGTAAAGACCTGACTGATGTCAGCCAGCAAGGTCGCAATATCAAAAATCAATAAAGCGGTATTACCTTTTTGACGCAGCTCATCATTGACTTGCAGTGTGTAATGCACATCTTTCCAGTCAGTGACTACATCGGCGACAGGCACCCAGTCCGACAACAGACAAGAACCATCAAAGGCTTTGGCACGTTCCCAAGGCTGGCCTTTTTTCTTGAGATCATCCTGTAAATCACGCAAAGTTAAGTCCAGACCTAAAGTCACCGCACCCACAGCTTCAAGTGCTTTCAGAGGATCGCTTTCTTTGCTTAAAGTCCGGTCAATACGCAAGCTGAGTTCACATTCATAATGACAATTGCCCCATTCCGGATTCCATTCAATGCCTGCTTCGAGCGAACTTAAGGCACTCGGTGGCTTGATAAACAATACCGGACGATCAGGGATCGCATTGCCGAGTTCTTTGGCATGATCGGCATAACTGCGACCCACACAAACGATTTTGGATGGACGTGTGCTCATGATCAAAACTTCCCTTTTCCTTTTATAGATATCTGAATTATTTTTTAAATGTATGCTCGAACATACTCTGTTCAGTGCCGTCCTTAAATGCACGCTTCGGCACAATAACCACGGTACGGTTTTTCAATTCCAGCATATAAGTCAGTTTACCAACAGCAAAATTCTGCACTTCGCTATATGGCACCAGCTTGCTACGATCATTGGTAAAAATTTCCGCATAGTCCTGATACAAATCAATACCCTGTTCGCTTTTACCAAACTGATATTTAACAAACTGGCGTTTAAACATCATCGGCAGGAACCAGTAACGCATGATGCCTTGCAGGATCAGGAAGAATGCACCCAAAGCCACGTAATAACGTCCAACGCCATCAAAGCCCATCGAGAAACCCCAGATGATGATCCCGATACTGACCAAAGGGGTCAGAAAACGTGAAATCTGCTTTTTGCCAAAAGTCGCCAGGGCAAAACCATCCTGAGATTCTTCTAAAGTCAGAAAATAACGGGTCGATAAAGTCGGTGCTGACTCAGTCATAGCATCACATCAAAAATAAAATCTTGCCCAATACTATACCAAAATATCCATAGCGCTTATGGCCTGTCGCATCAATTACATAACTTTGCTTTGGAAATACGTGCATTTGGTTTTAAATAAACAGCAATTAAAACAAAAAATACGCAACAGGATGTTGAATGAAAGGATTAAAGCAATGCATGCTCATCGGTGTTTGTTTGGCAGCTTCTGCTCCAGCACTGGCCAAAATCATTGCCTGGAATGCCGAACTGCCGAGCAGTCTGAGTGCTTATCAGGGCAATGCCCAGCAACTGGCAGAATTAACCGGCGAGCGGATTCTGATTTATGCGCATCCAACCAGTAAAACTCAGCTTCCCACCTTAAACAGTAATGCAGCCAGCAAGACACAGTTTTATAGTGCGGCTGTAGTATTGCCTGTGGCTGAAGCTCAGGTTGAAAAATTGCTGCAACATTATCCGAATTATGTCGGTCTGTTTCCGACCTTAAAGTCGGCCAAGGTGCTGGAGCAGCAGGGTTCGATTCAGCAGGTTAAATATCAGGTTCATATCCCGACCCCGATTCCAGTCTTGAACTTTAAAGAAACCGTAGTGATGCAGCATCATCTGGGTGAAAACAGCATCAGCACCTTAATTATTGATGCGCCAATTCTCTATGGTGCAGGAAAACTAGAGTGGTTTGCACTGGGTCCGCATAGAACGCTGGTGACTGTCACCCAATGGGGCGACCTGAACCAGCCCAAAGGCTTTTTATTCAGTAAAATCCTGAATGCGCTACCTGAAGCCAAACTCGGCATTCCGCCGAGTACCAATGCATTTCTGCTGGAAGCACTACAACAACGCTTTAAAATCGAGCATACAGCAGCACTAGCAACTCCGATTCCGCAACTTAGATTCAACCCTCAACAGCTACAAAAAATTGCCCAGATCAGCCAAAAGTCTGGTCAACCGGTCAGTTTCATTTTGCCGAACTATCAGATTAAAGAAGGAAAAGTCTCAGAAAATTTAAGATTTAGCAGCACCTATCAATATTTTGCGCATCCGGTCAAAAAATTGCGGCCATGGTTGGCTGCTGAAGCGACGCAGCAACTTTTCCCCCGGCAAATCAAGAAGGTCGAACTGAATCCGGTCAATACCCAGAATATAGATGCCAACTATAAGGTGTCGGTCGGTTTAGGGGGGATTCAGATTCCATTTAACTTCAAAATGCGTTTTTACCAGCCTGATTCCTTGCAAAACCAGTTCAATGCCAATGGCGGTGACTTAAAGTTTGTGAAAGGTGGCATGCGCTTATTGCCGCAGTCACAGGGTACCTTATTTCAAATTACCAGCAGCATGAAGATTCACGATCAGGCGCCGTTCTTATTAAGAGCCATGCGCAGCATACCCTATTACGATGTTTTACCTGCGGTAGGTGGCAATACCGTTTATGCACTGAAAGTGCAGCAGAAATTAAGATGAGCAGGAAGCAGAGAGTTATTGGTTTTTTATATGAAAAATAGTTAAAAATCACAGACGTAAAAAAACCGCATCAACGTGCGGTTTTTTCAGAATTCTTATCAAGATTGGTGCGCTCAGAGAGATTCGAACTCCCGACCCCTTAGTTCGTAGCCAAGTGCTCTATCCAGCTGAGCTATGAGCGCGACGTCTTGATGGGGTGCATTATACGAGCTTTTTCAGTCTTGTTAAGTGTTTTTTAATAAAATCACAACTGAATGTACAGTAATTAAACGATGTATCAAAATTTATAGTTTTCTACTGAAAACTTTTACGGATTTAGAGCTAAAAGCACTTAATTAATTCAACCAAGAAGCCGGATTTTCCAAAAAATTCCTGCACCACGCAATGGGTCAACTTTAAGTATTCTCAACCAAGTATCCAGCCAGAATAGAATTCAAATATAAAACGACCGTCACCCTTGTATTCTTTATCACTCGTCTATTGTTCCAGTCTTTACTTCTCCTGCCCTTTGATAATGCGTAAACACAATACCATTTGAGCTGGCCAGATGATCTATCAATTGAAAAGCGGCGGGTATTGATTCATGGCTAAACAGGCGTTTGCCAACACCGAGTATAATTGGAAAAGTCAGCAGACGAAGTTCGTCCACAAGCTCATATTTGAAAAGTATCTGTACCACTGCAGCACTACCATACACGCGAATATCCCCCTCTCCCGATGCTTTAAGATTGATTATCTCATCAATGCTTTTCAGAAAAAGGGTATTTTGCCAGTCGGAATGCTCCAGACTAGTAGAAAGAATATATTTATTGACGTCATTGATTCCCGGCCAGTCTTCAGTATGTGTGGGCCAGTAAGATTCAAAAATCTGAAAAGTATGTTTCCCTAAAAGAATATCGGAGGGCTGCATCCATTTTTGCATAATGACATCAAATGCCGGATCAGGTTCCGCATTAAAATACGGCGCCACCCAGCCACCATATTGAAAGCCACCAGATATATCTTCTTCTGGGCCGCCGGGCCCCTGCATCACGCCATCGAGGGTCAAAAACTCCTGGACAATGATTTTTCTCATCACGACTGCCTTTATTTTTATTCACTCGCCTGAGACTTATTTTTAGCATGTAATGTCTGGTGTTTCTGTAAATTTTAGGCACAAAAAAACCGCAACATGTGCGGTTAATTGTTCAAGTTGGTGCGCTCAGAGAGATTCGAACTCCCGACCCCTTAGTTCGTAGCCAAGTGCTCTATCCAGCTGAGCTATGAGCGCGTAACTTGTGTGCCTAGGTTGGCAATACGTTTTTTTGCTTAACTTACTTGGTGCGCTCAGAGAGATTCGAACTCCCGACCCCTTAGTTCGTAGCCAAGTGCTCTATCCAGCTGAGCTATGAGCGCGCGACATAAGTAAGCGTGGCGGTGAGAGAGGGATTCGAACCCTCGATACAGTTACCCGTATGCGTCCTTAGCAGGGACGTGGTTTCAGCCACTCACCCATCTCACCGTAACGTGCGGCCATAATACAAATTTCGGCATGGCACTGCAAGCGCAGCATCAAAAAAAAGTGCATATTTTTGCTCGTTTAAATACTTTTTAAGCAATTCCTCGATTTTTCGTGCATTTTGATGGCAAAAAAACTGCATAAATTTCCAGTTATCGAAAATTAACAGAAAATTGAAAACTTAAATGGATTATTGCAATCATTTACGTGCAGTCTGCGCACACATGTTTTATGCTAAACCTATCTCCTAAGATAAATTTAAAGACATGATGAAAAACTGGGTCGATCCTGAAGCAAAAGCTGAAGCCGAACGTTATGACAACCCTATCCCTAGCCGCACGCTCATTTTAGAAACCATCGAAAAGAACAATGCCCAGTCCCATGCAGACCTGGTCGAACATTTTGAAATTGCAGATCAAAAAAGTATTGATGCCCTGAGCCATCGTTTAATTGCGATGGTGCGTGACGGGCAACTGATGAAAGACGGCTACAAGTTTCAGATTGCCGTCGAGCAACCTGAATCCGAAGCGACGGTTTATATCAATTCCCGAGGGATGGGAACTGCCAACATTTCCGGCCAGGACGACCTATTATTGGCTGAGCGTGAACTGCGCCTGGTCTTTAATGGTGACCGCGTTAAAGTGCGTCAGACTTCGGTAGACCGTAAAGGTAAGGCCTGGGGCTACATTACGGAAGTTGTGCAGCATCGTGTCAAACAGATCATTGGTAAAGTGTCAGAGTATGATGGTGAATACTTTATCCAGCCAGCCAACCCGAATGCACATCAGCCAATTACCCTTGAAAAAGAACTGATTGAACATGCCCAAGTCAATCTGGGTGACTCGATTCGTGTGGCGATTGATACCTATCCGACCCGTGAAGAATTCGCGACTGGGCATATTGTGCAGTCCATGGCAGACAAGGCCGATACTGAAATCATCATTCCACAAACCATTTTAGAATATGGTTTGCCTTATGAATTCCCGGAAGAAGTTGTTAAAGAAGCCGAGAGCTTTAAAGAACCAACGGCCAAAGACCATGAAGGTCGTGTGGATCTGCGTGATTTAGCCTTAGTTACTATTGACGGTGAAGATGCACGTGACTTTGATGATGCCGTTTATGCCGAAAAACGTCCCGGCGGTGGTTATCGTGTAGTCGTAGCCATTGCCGATGTCAGCCATTATGTGCGTCCAGGCAAACCGCTGGATGATGAAGCGCAGGAACGCGGGACGTCAGTCTACTTCCCGCACTTTGTTTTACCGATGCTGCCTGAAGCATTGTCGAATGGCCTGTGTTCGTTAAATCCGAATGTTGACCGCCTATGTATGGTCTGTGATTTAAAACTGTCACGTGCTGGCCGTGTTACCGGTTTTGAGTTCTATCCATCTGTTATGCATTCCAAGGCACGTTTGACCTATGATCAGGTCGCACGGTATCTGGAAGGTGACAGTCAAGCCATTACCGAAGACCGTGAAGTTCGCAAGTCGATCAACACCCTGTTCCAGCTTTATCAAGTTCTTAAAAGTTTACGTGCTGAACGCCATGCCATGGAATTTGAAACCGTCGAAACTTACATGACCTTCGACGAACTGGGCGGAATTAAAGAAATTTTGCCGCGTAGCCGTAATGATGCGCATAAGCTGATTGAAGAATGTATGTTGCTGGCCAACGTGGCAGCCGCAGAATATGCATTGAAAAATGAAATGCCAATGTTGTACCGTGTGCATGAGCCACCAGAGTTCTCACGTATCCAGAAAGTCCGTGACTTCGTCAAGCTGCTGGGTTTGAATTTCCCGGAACAGCCGACTCAGAAAGATTATCAGGCGGTGATTGAAGCGACCAAAGAACGGATTGATGCACCAAGTATTCATGCCGTGTTATTACGCTCCATGATGCAGGCTTACTATGGTGCGAGTAATGCAGGCCATTATGGTCTGGCTTATGAAGCCTATACACATTTCACTTCACCAATTCGCCGTTATCCGGATTTGTTATTGCATCGTGCAATCAAAGCACATTTAAATAACAAGCCATCTCCGCTTTCAGGCGGTGCTTTAGATGAAGCTGGTGACCATTTCTCTGCCACAGAACGTCGTGCAGATGAAGCGTCGCGCTCGGTGACGACCTGGTTGAAATGTCATTATATGCAGCAGCATCTGGGCGAAGAATTTGTCGGCATTATTAGTGCAACGGCAGAATTTGGCCTGTTTGTCACGTTAAAAGATCTGTATGTCGATGGTATGGTGCATGTCAGCCAGCTAGGTGATGACTTCTTTGTCTTTGATCAAAGCAGCCAGAATCTGATCGGCCAGAACCGTGGTCAGGTCTTTGGTCTGGGTGATGAAGTCAAAATCAAGGTTGCCGGTGTCAATCTGGAAGAACGTAAGATCGATTTTGAACTGGTGCAACAACTCAGTCATGCCGGCCGTGCAGTTCGTGCCCGTGCACCGCGCGTGAGTGAGAAAAAACCAGTATCACGTCCAGCAGCGACAGAAGAAGTGTTTGGCAATAATGAACGTGAATCTAAATCCAACTTGAGCGCCGATGGAGAACAACCCATACGACGCAAAAAAGGAAAAGGAAAACCCAGCTCTTACAGTAAAAAGTCTGCTAAACCATCTGCAGGAAAGTCTGAAGCAAAGGTTAAAGATAAAGTAAAGAAAAAGGCCAAGGTCAAAAAGAAAAAGTCGAATGCAAAAGCCAAGACTGAATAATTTTTGATGGTTTAAAAAGAGCGCTACGGCGCTCTTTTTTATTCATAATCAAGATACTAACTAGAAATAAAAAGGAATTATAAATTGGAAGTTATTAATATTCTAACATTAATCATTTCTCTTATGGCTCTGCTCGTAACCTATGCAGTTTTTAAGTCCGATCAGCAACCACAAATTATTATTTTTGCTACCCCTCATTATGGGAAAGAATCCGTAATTCAACTTCATGTTAAAAATATTGGAAAGTCCATCGCTCATAATGTAAAAATATCTAGTGATCGACTGATCCCTCGTGCAGCATTTGGAATTGAAAAATTAAATTCTGAAAAACAATATTTTGAAACTGGAATTTTTAAAAATAGAGTCAAAGTATTCCCACCCAATCAGAGCTATATATAAGATTGGGGCAATATGGGGGCTTAAAAGATTCATTAGATAATTCCCCTATAACATTCACTATTACATATTTGTATAAACACCCTTTGAATCTTTGGAAAACAAAAATCACTGACATCTCTACAATTGATATAAATGAATTAGAATCACTTCCAGCGTCCAATGGAGGATTATTAGAACAATTAAAAAATATCAATAAATCATTAACAACCTTAAATCAAAAGATCGAGAAAAAAGTATAGATAGCTTGATTTCCTAGCTTACAACCCCTACATCTAGATTTAACATAGGAAATAAATCGGCAGACCGACATGACTTTAGAAAAGGCAACTTTGCCTGTTCCACAATTTGATCAGATTACGCTGGCTGAGCTAAAACAAAAAATTGAAAGCTGTATCGCTGAAGGGCAAAAGTTCCTGAATGACCTCACCGAAACGCCTACTACAGTACAGGAGCAGCTGACTACTCTGGAACATGTCGACACGCTTGAAAACAATATGAGTGAGTCTTGGGGCATCTTGTCACATTTAAATGCCGTGATGAACAATGCCGAAACCCGTGATGTCTACCAAGCACTTTTACCGGGTCTTAGCGAATATTATACGCAACTGGGTCAACATACGGCGCTGTATCAGACCTATCAGCATATTTATGATGCGTCGATTTATAGTGAACTGCCGGCAGCGCAGCAAAGCGCCATTAAACTGGCCTTACGTGACTTTAAATTATCTGGGGTGGCGTTAGAGGGTGAAGCGAAAAAACGTTATGCGGAAATTTCGGCACGTCTGTCCCAATTATCTTCCGACTTCTCCAACCATGTGCTAGATGCGACTCAGGCCTATTTCAGACCGCTGAATGAAGATGAGTTAGCGGGTCTATCTTCAAATAATATTGAGCTGTTAAAACAATATGGTCAGCAACGTGGGCTGGATCAACCGGTGGCTACGCTGGATTTCCCGTCTTATCTGGCGATCATGACCCATTCAGAAAATCGCCCTCTGCGTGAAGAACTCTATAAAGCTTATACCACGCGTGCGTCAGATCAGGCTGAACAGAGCGAGTTTGACAATACTGCACTGATCGAAGAAATTCTCAGTTTGCGTCTGGAAATGGCAAAACTGCTTGGCTTTAATAATTATGCGGAATTGTCCTTAGCCAGCAAAATGGCACCAAGTGTAGAGGCCGTAGACGAATTCTTGCGTGATCTGGCAGAGCATGCCCGCGCGCCAGCAGAGAAAGAAATTGCAGAACTGAAAGCGATTGCTGCTGAAGATGACATCCGTGATCTGCAACCGTGGGACAGTGGCTATTATTCTGAAAAGCTGAAAATGCAGCAATTTAATTTGTCACAGGAAGTGCTTAAACCTTACTTCCCTGCACCAAAAATCCTGCAAGGCCTGTTCAGTATTGTGAATCGTCTGTATGGCATTCAAGTCATTGAACGTGCAGCGCCTGTCTGGCATCCAGATGCACGTTATTTTGAACTAGAAGATCAGGGTCAGGTGATTGGCGGTTTCTATTTTGATCTGTATGCACGTCAAGGCAAACGTGGCGGTGCATGGATGAGCGGTTTCCGTTCCCGTATGCAGACCAGTGATGGCTTGCAAAAACCGATTTGTTATATGGTCGGTAACTTTACTCCACCCGTCGGCAATCGCCCTGCACTCCTGACCCATGATGAAGTCATCACCTTGTTCCATGAATTTGGTCATGGCCTACATCATATGCTGACAGAAGTGGACAATATTGCCGTGGCAGGTACCCATGGCGTGGCGTGGGATGCGGTCGAGCTGCCAAGCCAGTTTATGGAATTCTGGGCCTGGGATCAGGAAAGTCTGGATCTGCTCAGTGAACACATCGAAACTCAAGAATCCTTGCCGGCAGAGTTGCTGAAAGCCCTGCTCGATGCACGTTTCTTCCAGTCTGGCATGCAAACCCTGCGTCAGCTTGAATTTGCCCTGTTTGACCTGATTATTCACCGAGCCAATCCCGCTTTAAATGCAACACAGGTTCAGGCGACACTGAATGAGATCCGTGAAAAATATGCGGTTCTACCGACCACCGACTATAACCGTTTCCAGCATAGCTTCAGTCATATTTTTGCCGGCGGTTATGCGGCGGGATATTATTCCTATAAATGGGCCGAAGTTTTGGCCAGTGATGCCTTCGACCGCTTCGAAGATGAAGGTATTTTTAATACCGCTACCGGAAAGCAGTTTCGGGAAAATATCCTCGCAGTTGGCGGAAAAGACACAGCACTTGACGCATTTATCAATTTCCGCGGACGCGAGCCAAAAATAGATGCGTTGCTGCGTCATCAAGGTTGGACGAACCCCTCTAAAAACGCTTAAACTAGCTTTTTAAGTTGATCACAAGGTGAGTATGATGACCATTAAACGTCGTTTCATTGCAGGCGCAAAATGTCCAAAATGTCAGGCGTTAGATCGCGTCGTCATGCTGACCTCTGGTGAAGATGAATGGATCGAATGTATTGAATGTGGTTATGAAGAAAATCGTCCCACACATGTTGATCAACCAGAAACACCAGCTGTTCCAGATGAAGTTGGCGTGATTCAGTTTAAACCTCGTTCAGTAAAATAAAAATCAAGGTTCAAGCTATGTCAGTAGAACAAAGAAATAACCCCAAACTTTTAATGGGGATTATGGGGGCTTTAGTTACTGTCGTTGCATTGGTATTGCTATATCAGTGGTTGAATGCCTCTTCCGGTGAAGCGGAACGCATACATCAGGAAGATATCGCGGCTGTTCCGGCAGCAAAACCTGCGGCGAAAACTGAAGAAGATACGGCGGCAGCGAAAGCACCTGAGACGATCGAAGCTAAAGCACTGGTATCAAATCAGCTGTTAGATGCACCAGTGCCGGAGAATGCCAGTTTGGCCAAAGAAGAAGTGGCTAAATTAGATGACATCCAAGTTCAGCTCAATGAACAAAAAGCCACACTGGATGCGCAGCATAGCGATGCCGACCAGTTGATCCAACTGAAAGAGGAACAGATCAAGTTACTTGAAGCACAACTTGCTCAAAGCCAGTAAATCTCGACAGCATTTCAGCTAGAATATCGTCAGATCTTCTAGCTCAGTTGTTTCCATGTCTCCCCCAGCCGCTCCGCATCTGCTTAAAGCCATTCTGTTACTGACCTGCTCTGCTTTTCTCTTTTCAGTCATGGGCGTGTGTATCCGTTATGCCTCAGCAACGGTTGATAACGCCACCGTGGTCTTCTTTCGCAATTTTGTCGGGCTGTTTATCTTCCTGCCCTTCATTTTCAATAAAGGCATTGGTTTTTTCAAAACTGAAAAACTGTGGATGCACACCTGGCGCGCAGTGGTCGGACTGACGGCCATGTACGGCTTTTTCTATGCCATCGCGCATTTAAAACTCTCCAATGCTATGGTCTTCACCTATTCTTCCCCGATTTTTATTCCACTAATTGCCTGGCTATTTCTCAAGGAAAAAATTACCTCAAGCATGTTAGCCGCAGCTCTGATTGGTTTCGTCGGGGTACTCTGTGTTGCCAAACCGGATTCGGGTCTAATTAACCTGATGTCGGTCATTGGTTTGAGTGCGAGTTTTCTGGCGGCGATGGCCTTTGTCACGGTTCGGGCACTGACTAAAACCGAGTCTCCGGAAAAAATCGTATTTTATTTCTGCTTTATTGGCACCCTGATTTCAGTGATTCCGATGTTCTGGCTATGGCGACCTTATACCCTGACAGAACTCAGCTATCTGATTACTGCCGGCATCCTGGCCAATTTCAGCCAACTATTTATGTCAAATGCCTACAAGCTGGCTCCGGCAGGACAGATTGGACCGGTCAACTATGTGGCGATTTTCTTTGCCGGCATGTGGGGCTTTCTGTTCTGGCAGGAAGTTCCAGACCTTTATAGCCTGATTGGGCTGGGGCTGATTTTCTGTGCGATTCTACTGTGTAGTCCGATCCTGCAAAAGCGCTTGAATTCATCGAAGATCTGATCAAAGAATTCAAATTAAATACAATAAAAAAGCACCCGTAGGTGCTTTTTTATTGCTTTTCTTTTATTGATACCAGCCGAACAGCTTAAAGATATAAGGCACATAGGCAATGATCAGCATCGCAGGCAGCAATACTATCACCGGCAAAATCCAGCGTTCATAACGGTAGTAGAAAGACAAGTGTCGTACTTCTGCATCCGCCTCGGCCACTTCGGCATCGCCAATCGACTGTCTGGCCAGCAGATGATTCAGCGCAACCGGTGGCGTCACATAACCCAGCTCAAAACCAATCAGGGTAATCATCCAGAAATGTACCGGATGAATGCCGTATTGATAGGCCACTGGCGCAACGGTCGCGGAAATCAGAATGACCGCGCCAAATGGATCCATGATCATCCCGACAAAAATCATCAAGCCGACAATCAGTGAAATCACCAGAATGGTACTACTAATATCGGTCGGGAAGGCTTCCATAATTTCAATACGTTCCAGCAAACCACCCACACTCACCGAGAGTGCCATCAGAATGACCAAGGCACCAATATGCCCCACGGTCTCACTGGTCGAAATATGCATAGACTTCCAGAAACCGACATGACGCAGAATTTCTGTCGCTTTCGAACGCTGCACAGCATGATCAACAGCCAGTTCTTTGCCTGGTTGTTCGCTATGTTCAGCCTCACGATATTCTGCATTGGCTGCGGCACCGGCTGTCGCCAGTTCTGGTGTAGATCTTGAGTTTAAAGTTGCGGTCAAGGTTTCATCCCAATGCCCCACTGCCGGCAACGGCGCAGGTTCATGGCGTAACTTGTCGAACAAGACAATCATCAGCAGAATCACAGGCATCATTACCGGTGCGGTAAATTCATTTAGGTCAGTCGACAAGGCATATTTATAGAATAACCAGATCAGAATAAAAATCACGATATAAGGAATAATCGCAATAAAGGCACGACCGGATTGAGGAGCGGCCACAGTAGGTGCGGCAATGCGGAATTTATTTTCTGCAAAGAACAGGGAAATTACCAGGAATAAAGTCGAGCTGAGCAGGAAGACATAAATCCCGTAGTGATAGAGTAAGTCGGTGGTCACTTCTTTATTCAGTGATGCCACCACGACAATCAGCAAGCAAGGACGTAAGACTACGCCCAGTGAACCGGACATTGCGGTGGCGGCCAGTGCAAACTGACGGCGTCCACCCGCATTCCAGACTTCCTTATAAATAATCGCACCTGCGGCAATTACGAAAATCCCTGATGCTCCGGTATAGGCGGTCGGTAATGCCGCTGCCAGCAAGATTAACCAGGTCAGGGTTTCAGGGGCCAGATTCCATGGACGCAGAATATTCAGGAACATGTCCACGACACGGGTCTGTTTTAGCAACATACCGGCCCAGATAAACAAGGCCAAGTTCAGAAAAATACTGGAAAACTCTACCAATTGACCGAGGTAAATCCCCTGTCCCATTGGATAGTCCATAAAAAAGGTGAAATTTATTCCGGTAGTAATGGCCATATAGGCATACAGCGGCACACTCAAAAAGGCCAGACCAAAACTGCCACCTTCGCGCGTTGGTTTTGGCTGTTTGATCACCTGATACAGGCTGATCAAGGTGAGTGTGCTGAACAAAATCATCCACAACCAGTAGATGTACTTCATCTCCCCCATCGGCACGCCCGAGTTCAATACGGACTGATATTGGCTATAGGATGAAAATGCCAGGAAAGCATTAGCGACCAGCATGGCGACCGAATAAACTTTAAAGTCGATACGCGTGCTCGGGCTACGCAAGCCAATATGATGGGTTTTTAGAGTGGCACTGATCGCAGCAAAGACCACCATGATGACCAGAAGCAAAGCCCGGTTTTCCGTACCAAACTTGAAGATGCCAAAGAAAGAGGTTTCAAAGGTCCGATAAGCCCGAATACTTGGATGTGCTTGCACATGTTGAATGGCTTTATCATAAAACAGGTAGGATTCTTCACAGACCTGCTGTGCCTGTAACACCGCAGCACGGACATCCGCTTCCGAACGCACCCCGAAGAAGTCGGCATATTCATCGGCTGCATCGGCTTTTATCTGCTGCTGAACGCGTTGATCGACATTAATATTGCGTTCACATTGTGGACGCGTCGGCTCAGCCCTTAAAAATGAATATTGCATTCCTGTTGCCGGATCGCCGTAAATACGCTCCCCCATACGCAGCAACTGGCCGTGAATCATTTCCCCGGTGCCAATAATCAAAGTGAGCAAAAGTAAAACCAGCACGACGAAGGTCGAGATCCACTCTGTCCATATATAACGCAACAGACCTAATCCTGATCTGTTTTGATCATTATTTTGCATGTTTATTCCTATTTTTATTTTAGCGGCCTGATGCTTGGTCTAGGACGCTGATCTTCCCTTCTGCCTAGAAAATTCCTTTTCAAAGGTCAGGATCTTTATTCTATGTTTTGACTTTGCATGAAAATTGGCACAATAAAAATGACAATTTATATTTTCTTTTTGTATTTTCTGCCAAGTAAATTATTTATCTCTGCCCTTTAATTATCCCGAAAATAATTGCTCACAATATAGATCAGCGCCAGAATCACGCCCCAAATCACCCCAAGTAAATGTGCCTCAACCAAAACCGGACTACCGATCAGCTGCGCCGTTCCGACATTGCCAATGGTGTTTTCCCAGACCAGTTTGGCAAAAATCAAAAATAATACCAGCGCCGCAAAGCCGCGTTCCCGCTTATACAGCAAATGTACACAGGCTACGGCGACATAGGCACCATGCAGCACGCCCGACAGGCCAGCATAGGCTTCAATATTGGGCAAGAAAAAATAAAAACTTAAACTGATCAACGGCGGCAAGATCAGCAAAATGGCAGAGAAATGCCACACGGTAGCGCGTGGAAAAATGAAAGGTAAACAGATAAAGGCGAGAATGTTTAGAAAATAATGAATCCAGCCCACATGTACCCAGTGCGCTGTCCAGAGTCGCCAGAATTCACCCAGCAGACTCTCTTGCCAGTAGATAAAATGATCCTGAAAAATTTGCAGACATGCAGAGAGAGAGACAAAAGCCGCTAGAAAAATAATTTTTCGTCGAAAATGTTGATCTAGCATCGGCCTGTTGTCCTCCCTGACCATCTAATTTGACTTCATCCCTGAAGCTTCATGCATAGTATCTGCATTACAGATCCGCACTGAACAGATCATCGAGCTCGGAAGAACTGTCGGATTCATCCCAGAAACGTTGCATGCCATCATCGCCACTACGTATACCAGTATTTTCTGTCCAGTAACGATCTGATATGCCACTGACCATAATCGCGGCCATGCTGTCAATCAGCTTGAATTGCGGATTTACCGGTTTTTCCTCCGTACGGGCCTGAGCAAAGGTTTTCAAGGCATCCCGAACTTTGGCATCATCGCCACTGGCCTGAGCCGCTACGGCATACAAGGCATGAGATAAACGTACACCTTTTTGCTCACCAATTTGTGTAGATTGTTTTAATGTTTGGTAAGGGTCAGGCTTGCCTTCCCCTGCGCCTGGCAACAAAGTCCAGATCACCGCACGGGTGGCATTCGGCGCACCCCAGAATTTCGCGTTATCCAGACACACCATGCCACGCTCGACCACGGCAGCAATATCTTTCGGTACATGCACTGCACCACCCGAGTTAATATCATTGGTCATGGCCTGCAAGCCACTGAGCATACCCAACAGATAAACCGTTTGCTCGATATCACTGTTCATGCGTGGGCATTCTTCACCCAGGGCTTTTTGGTATTTCTTTTCATAACGGCTCTGGAACAGTTGATAACCGGTATATTGACGCTGTGCTGCCAGTGCCGCCCAGCGCTTCTGCTCGATTCGGGCATCTTGAGCTTCTGCCACCTGATTGGTTTTTGAAGCACGTAAATAGCGTAACTCGGCTTCCAGCGCTTTTTGCTCGGCACAAATACCGGCAGCCGAATACATCAGCACGGCCACCCGTGTTGGATCCGCCCCCATTTCTTTGGTCGCCATAATGGCCGGCGTTAAAGAATTCCCTGAATTACACACCATTTCAGCATCATCCATCGCTAAAATCGGCGGTACAATATGGTTTTCGGTGAAACCCAGTGCAACATTGGCACCGGTTTTAATGACCTGAGAACACCCCGTCAAAACTGTTGTTGTTATTGCAATGGTCGCCATACCTTGGCATATTTTACGGACGTCTGACATTTTCCTGTCCTCTATAATTGTGATTATGTCCATCTTTCTGCTAAAGATATCAGAAGCATTTTGTGAATAAAAGAGTATTTACTCTAATTTAGACGAGACACTTTGCCATTAAATAGCCGCGCTGCAATTGACTGTATTTAGAAGAATCCCAAATTTTGGGCAAAAAAAAGTAGCATTGCGACGGTTCAGCACATGCTACTTATTAACTGTACAAGCAGAAAAATGATAAAACCCTGCTTGATTAAGATGAAAATTTATCCTTCAGCACCGATCCAGAATCGTCCGATCACCAGAGCCAAAACAATCGCTATAATCAGAAAAATCCACACTGGAAATTCCATCAGGGTTTCCCGTAGTTGCTGTCGGTGAGTTAAATGTACAGGCTGAAAATAAAACACAGGGAATAAATTGTCAGACAATTTCTCTAAGTCATGAATTAACCGTGTTTTTTGTCTAACAATAAAAATAGAAAGTTGATCTAAATATTTGTTTTATAATTATTTTAATCAAATAATTAAAATGCGTTTGTCTTACAACTAAATTAATTTAGTCAATAATTTTAAGTATTTCCATTGTTTGAAGGACAATTGATCACACCAGATCAGTAAAGGTCGCGCCTTGGCATGCTGGAAATACACCACAATATACGCCTGATGATCAATCACGTGACTAATACATACCCGACGGGTCGGTCGTGCTTTGGCGGTCAATGACCATTCACGTCCATCCAGATATTCAAACTGCTCAATCTGTGGCGTCTTGCGGTAAAACAGCTGATAAATCACCAAGCCTATGACAGCACACACTGCCCAAAGTGCAATCGGTAATAACTGATACAATAGATACATCAGCAGTGCAAAAATAAAAAACTGAAACGCCAATGCACACAGACTGCGTTTCAGCTTGAAGCAACGATTATCCATGAACGTAAAATTTAAGCTTCTTGATAAAATCTTTTAGTTCAGGACGCGGCGGCTCAGACACTTCCATAAACCAGTCCAGCAAATCCGGGTCTTCCTGCTCAACCAGCTCTGCAAACATCTGTTTTTCGAAAGGCTCGGCATTCAGGTAATGGTTTTTTACGTAGGGATCAAAATATACATCCAGTTCTTTTAGACCACGACGCGCACGATAAATCACTTTGCGCTCTTCTAAGCTAATGTCATCAGTCATCGAATTTCCCCCACTCGTTATAAACCCGAATAGTTTACCTGAAGCGCTGGCTGAATTTCGAGGGATTTCATAGAAATGACCAAAAGCATCAGCAGATTTAAGTCATTTGAACATTCCGCTCATTGCTGCTGATCTTGGCATGACCTAAGTTAAACCAAACAGATCAAAATAAGGAATAACAAGATGCAATCTGCAGCCATTCGCCCACTTGCCTCGATGCTGCCGCGCCAACTCTTTACTACCGAACATGATGCTTTTCGCGAGACGGTACGTAAATTTTATGAAAAAGAAGTCATTCCACATACCGAGCGTTATGAAAGTCAGCAGCATGTAGATCGAGAGCTGTGGAATAAAGCCGGTGAGCTTGGATTGCTCTGCGCTACCATGCCTGAGGAATATGGCGGCTCTGGCGTAGACCGGCTGTATAGCATGATTTTGATTGAGGAACAGGCGTATGCTGGAGATTCAGCAACCGGATTTTCATTGCATTCGGATATTGTTGCCAATTATCTGCTGAATTTTGGTAATAAAGATCAAAAACAGCAATGGCTACCCAAAATGGCCTCTGGAGAGGTCGTCACCGCGATTGCCATGACCGAACCGGGAACTGGCTCTGACCTGCAAGCAGTCCGTACATCTGCTGTATTGGATGGCGATGACTATGTGATTAATGGTTCCAAGATTTTTATTACCAATGGCTATCTCTGTGACATGGCGATTGTGGTCTGTAAAACCGGCAATAATGACAAAGGTTCAGCCAATCTTTCATTGATTATGGTCGAAGCAGAGCGTGCCGGATTTAGTAAGGGCAAGCCGCTGAATAAAATTGGCATGAAAGGTCAGGATACCTGCGAACTATTCTTTGACAATGTTCGGGTACCCACAGAAAACCTGCTCGGTCTGGAAGGCATGGGCTTTATGATGCTGATGAAAGAACTGGCTTGGGAACGCCTGATTGTGGCGATTATCTGTCAGGCAGGCGCTGAAGCCGCTTTTGCCCATACAGTGAAATATACCAAGGAACGTCAGGCATTTGGCAAGAGCATCAGCCATTTTCAAAATACCCGTTTTAAACTGGCAGAACTACGTACCGAGATCGATGTGTGCCGCACTTATCTGGATCACTGTATGCAGCTGCAACTCAAGCACGAACTAGGCATAGATGCCGCTGCGGCGGCCAAATACAAGATTTCAGAAATGTACAGCAAAGTCGTTGATGAATGCCTGCAATTGCATGGCGGCTATGGTTATATGCTGGAATATCCGATTGCCCGGGCTTATATCGATAACCGTGCCAACCGGATTTATGCCGGTACCAACGAAATCATGAAAGAACTCATCGCCCGTTCACTTTAAAATGGATGCATAAAAAAGGAGTCTCTCAGGGCTCCTTTTTCTGTATGCAAAAATATAAATTTAAGAGACCAAACGCGGTTTATGCTTTAAAGCATTGCTGTTTTTTCTAAATTTCAGTACACCATCTTCAAACGAAGCCTGTTTGAGCTCCTTACGGTCTGCCAGATAATTATTGCTGACTTTCCACGGAGCCTGTTTGCCTTGCTTTGGCATGACGTCTGCAGCCC
Source organism: Acinetobacter sp. CIP 102136 (assembly GCF_000369685.1). Taxonomy (GTDB): domain Bacteria; phylum Pseudomonadota; class Gammaproteobacteria; order Pseudomonadales; family Moraxellaceae; genus Acinetobacter; species Acinetobacter fasciculus. The sequence continues at coordinate 494,679 of NZ_KB850140.1, read as the reverse complement.
GGGCAATATAACCCGAACTGAGACTGCCCATGACGGTATCCTGAAGCAATTCACTCTGATCTCCCTGAGGAATTACCTGTGCATAACCTTGCTGATCCATATAGTTCAACAGACGGCAAATATATTCTGCTGCAATGTCGACTTTAAGCGTCCAGGAGGCATTAATATAGCCAATAATCAGCGCCATATTTGGTATATCACTGACCATGATGCCTCTATACAGCATATGCTGTGAGGTATCGATAGGCTGACCATCCATCGTCGCCTGAATCCCGCCGAGGATTTGAATATTCAGACCCGTTGCAGAAACAATAATATCAGCATCCAGATGTTGACCTGATTTCAGCTGAATTCCAGTTTCGGTCAAGGTTTCTATCTGATCCGTTGCAACCGATGCCTGCCCTTCACGTAAAATTTCAAACAGATCCCCATCCGGCACCACACAGAGACGCTGATCCCAAGGTTCATAATTCGGGGTAAAGTGCTTCATGTCCACTTTACCTTTCAGCTGGAATTGCACCGATTTAAGCAAAAGTGATTTTAATAATTTTGGCTGTTTCTGTGCCAAAGCATAAATCCCGCGCTGCATGCCGATATTACGCGCACGTGTCAGCTTGTAGGCGACCTCCTCAGGCAGATATTTACGCATTTTTGAATAAATAAAATCTACCGAGGGTACAGAGGCAATATAAGTTGGAGAACGTTGCAACATGGTCACATGTCCTGCTCCGCCTTTCACCATCGCAGGAACCAAGGTAATCGCGGTCGCACCACTACCAATAATCACTACCTTTTTGCATTCATAGTTTAAATTTTCCGGCCAATGTTGCGGATGAATAAACTCACCTTTGAACGCATCTTGATTTGGAAACTCCGGCTGGAAGCCTTGGTCATAATTGTAATAACCAGTACAACCCAGTACAAAGTTGGCGATCCAGATCTGCTTCTTGCCGAGTGCATCCTCGATCTCCACTGACCATTTGCAGGTTGTAGAATCATAATTGGCACTTAAGACCCGATGCTGAAAATGGATTTTCGACTGTAGCTTAAACTCATCCACCACTTCAGCCAGATAATTTTTGATAGATGCGCCATCGGCAAGCACGCTTTCTTTCTTCCAGGGTTTAAAATTAAAACCAAAAGTCGACATATCCGAATCAGAACGAATCCCCGGATATTTAAACAGGTCCCACGTTCCGCCAATACTTTCGCGGCGTTCAATAATCTCAAAAGAGCGTTTTGGACAATGTTTAGAAAGATGCGCTGCCAGACCAATCCCCGAGATCCCCGCACCCACAATTAAAATATCTACCTGCTTTTCCATGTTGTTCTTTTACCTAAGCGATGCTATCTGTTTTTATTAAATCACAAAACTGACAATACACAATGTCAAGTTAATTAAAAAGCCACTATTTTTTTATCTTTTCAGGCCAGATCAGTTATATGGAACCCAATCACTCTCAATTAAAATATACAGACAATAAAAAAGGCCGGTTTATTCAACCGACCTTTTCGAACAACTTGCGTTATTCTTCACGAAGTTAGTTAACTTCGCGATCTACTAGCTCAACGTAAGCCATCGGTGCAGCATCACCTGCACGAAAGCCCGCTTTAAGAACACGTAGATAACCGCCGTTACGCTCTTTGTAACGAGGGCCAAGAACGGTAAATAATTTACCAACAGTTGCTGCTGAACGAGTACGAGCAAACGCCAAACGACGGTTTGCTACTGTATCGTTTTTAGCTAAAGTGATTAAAGGCTCAGCTACACGACGTAACTCTTTAGCTTTAGGCACAGTTGTTTTGATCAACTCGTGCTCGAACAAAGAGTTAGCCATGTTTTGGAACATCGCTTTACGATGACTGCTTGTACGGCCTAATTTCACACCACTATTACGATGACGCATGGTGATAGTCCTACTTAATTAACGGCTACGATAGGCGAAACGATCGTCCATACGGAGACTAGCCGGTGGCCAGTTCTCTAAACGCATGCCGAGTTGTAAGCCTTTAGAAGCCAGAACATCTTTGATCTCAGTAAGCGATTTTTTACCCAAGTTAGGAGTTTTAAGCAACTCAACTTCGGTACGCTGTACAAGATCACCAATGTAGTAAATGTTTTCTGCTTTCAAACAGTTAGCAGAACGAACAGTTAGCTCTAGATCATCTACTGGGCGAAGCAAGATTGGGTCAACTTCTTCACGAGGCTCTTGAGCAACAGGTGCTTGATCTTTCTGAAGGTCAACGAAGATCGCAATTTGTTGCTGCAAAATAGTTGCAGCTTTGCGGATCGCTTCTTCAGGATCTACAGTACCGTTAGTTTCAAGATCAATGATCAGTTTATCAAGGTCAGTACGTTGTTCTACACGCGCGTTTTCCACGGTGTATGAAACACGTTTGATTGGGCTGTAAGACGCATCTAACTGCAAGCGACCCACTGGGCGAGTTTCGCCTTCAGGGAAGCGTGAATCAGAAGTCTCGTAGCCACGACCTTGAGCCACTTTCAGACGCATTTTCAATGAGCCTGAGGCACTTAAAGTACCGATCAAATGTTCAGGGTTAACCACTTCAACATTATGAGGTAAACGAAGGTCAGCCGCAGTTACGTCGCCTGCACCTTGTTTCTCTAATGTTAAATAAGCTTCATTTTGATCGAACAGCTTAATCGACAATCCTTTTAGGTTCAGCAAGAGCTCGACGATGTCCTGCTGCAAGCCTTCCAAAGTACTGTACTCGTGCTCGACCCCTTCAATCTCAACTTCTACCACAGCTGCGCCAGGTAGAGAAGAAAGAAGGATGCGACGTAAAGCATTACCAAGAGTATGACCAAAGCCACGCTCTAATGGTTCTAGAATAACTTTTGCCGAGGTCCCGCTTGCCGCTTCGACCTTGATCGCTTGCGGAGTTAGAAACTCATTTGCAGTACGCGTCATATTGCTTCCTCAAGGATTATTTAGAATACAATTCTACAATCAAGCTTTCGTTGATTTCAGCAGGTAAATCAGAACGATCCGGTGCAGCTTTGAACGTACCTTCTAATTTAGAATGGTCAATTTCCATCCAAGAAGGCATGCCACGTTGAGTAGCTAATTCAATTGCGTTTTTGATACGTAATTGTTGCTTAGCGCCTTCGTGAACTGCGATCACATCACCCGCTTTAACTTGGATAGACGCAATGTTAACACGACGGCCATTCAAAGTGATGCTACGGTGAGATACTAACTGACGAGCTTCTGCACGAGTAGAACCGAAACCCATACGATAAACAACGTTATCAAGACGGCTTTCAAGTAGCTTCAACAGGTTTTCACCAGTTGCGCCTTTAACACGAGCAGCTTCTTTATAGTAGTTACTAAATTGACGCTCTAAAACACCGTACATGCGACGTACTTTTTGTTTTTCACGTAATTGTAGTGAGTACTCAGATTGTTTACCACCACGAGCCCCGCCGTGTTGGCCAGGAACTTTCGCATGTTTTTTTGTCTTAACATCAAACGGTTTAACGCCTGATTTAAGTTGCAGGTCTGTCCCTTCGCGACGAGAGAGTTTGCATTTTGGACCAATATAACGAGCCATGAATGTTTCTCCTTACACGCGACGTTTTTTAGGTGGACGGCAACCGTTGTGCGGGATTGGCGTCACATCGGTAATGCTGTTAATTTTATAACCCACTGCACCTAAAGCACGAACCGCAGATTCACGACCAGGACCAGGACCTTTTACAAGGACGTCCAAGTTTTTCAAACCGTAGTCTAAAGCAGCTTTACCAGCAACTTCAGCAGCTACCTGAGCAGCGAACGGAGTTGATTTACGTGATCCACGGAAGCCTTGTCCACCTGAAGTGGCCCAAGCCAGTGCATTACCTTGACGATCGGTAATAGTCACAATGGTGTTATTAAAAGAAGCGTGAATGTGTGCGACACCTTCAGAGACGGTACGAGTGACCTTCTTGCGTGCGCGAGTATCTTTAGCCATCTTTTAGCTTCCAGAAATCTTATTTCTTAATAGGTTTGCGCGGACCTTTACGGGTACGAGCGTTAGTTTTGGTACGTTGACCGCGGACAGGCAAGCTGCGACGATGACGAAGACCGCGGTAGCAGCCTAAATCCATTAAACGTTTAATGTTCATGGAAATTTCGCGACGTAAATCACCTTCGGTCGGAACCTTAGCAACTTCTGCACGAATCGCATCAAGCTGAGCGTCATCTAATTCACGGATCTTAGTAGTTGGAGCAATACCAGCAGCAGCTAAGATAGCTTTTGAAGTATGGCGACCAATACCAAAGATATACGTTAGAGAGATAACAGCGTGCTTGTTATCCGGAATGTTTACACCGGCAATACGAGCCATTCAATTTTCTCCAAAAAGGCAGTAGATAATCAACCGCCCCACAAAAATCTTGAGGGGCGGATAATAACCTAATTCGCCTACAGAAATCAACAGGTCTTAATCAGATTAACCTTGACGCTGCTTATGACGAGGTTCTGCGCTACAAATTACGCGGATAACCCCATTACGACGGATAACTTTACAGCTACCACAAATTTTCTTAACAGAAGCTTGTACTTTCATGATGAAACCTCAAGTGCGCTTATCCCTTAGGATGAGCAGTCGTTTTTCTCATTAACGTTTGATTATCGTATTGGTGCGAAGTGAGGTGTGATTGCAGCTGAGCCATAAAGTCCATCACTACCACCACAACAATCAGCAAAGAGGTACCACCCAAATAGAATGGAATACCAAATGAACTTTGCAATACCATCGGCATCAAACAAATGACTGCGATGTAAATCGCGCCAATAAAGGTCAAACGATTGAGAATATGATCTAAGTAACGAGCAGTTTGCTCACCTGGACGTATACCAGGCACGTAAGCTCCGCTGCGTTTCAAGTTCTCTGACACTTCTTTAGGACTAAATACCAGTGCTGTATAGAAGTAACAGAAAAAGATAATTAACGCACCAAAGAGCACCAAATACAACGGCTGACCAGGCGACAATACCAATGCTACATCTTGCAGGCTACGCTTAATAAATCCAGCATTTGGATCTGCACTACCCACCCACTGACCTAAGCTCGCAGGGAACAAAAGTAATGAGCTGGCAAAAATTGCCGGAATCACACCCGCCATATTAATTTTTAATGGCAAATGTGTCTGCTGTGCAGTAAATACACGACGACCTTGTTGTTTTTGAGCATAGTTTACCGGAATACGACGCTGCGCTTTCTCAATAAACACGATCGCTGCCAAAACACCCAGAGATAACAAACCAAAAATTACCAAGCCAATCAGGCTGGTCTGGCCATTATCTACAGAGGAGAAAGATTGCATAATCAGATTAGGCAATCCGGCAACAATACCCGCGAAGATGATCATGGAAATACCATTTCCCACCCCACGCTCGGTAATCTGTTCACCCAACCACATCAAGAACATGGTCCCCGCAACCAGTGAGGTTACTGCAGGAACATAAAAAGCCAAACCAGTATTCAGGGTAATCCCCTGACTGATCAGGCCTGCACACATACCTATCGCCTGTACCAGCGCTAAGAATAATGTACCTTGTCGTGTGTATTGATTAATTTTACGTTTGCCTTGCTCGCCTTCTTTCTTTAAAGCTTCCAGCGAAGGAACCACAGTTGACATCAACTGCACGATAATCGATGCAGAGATATATGGCATGATCCCGAGGGCAAGAATAGACATTCGTTCTAATGCCCCACCAGAGAACATGTTAAACAAACCAAGGATGGTACCTTGGTTTGCATTAAACAAGTTTTCTAACGCAGCATTATTGATGCCTGGTACTGGAATATGCGCTCCTAGTCGAAACACCAACAACGCACCAATGAGAAACATCATTCGACGAATAATTTCACGGTATTTCACATGAAATGGTTGGCCTTTCATCATGTTGACATGACCTGAAGAACTAGGAGTCATAGACACTGGGGATTACTCCTCGACTTTGCCGCCAGCAGCTTCAACAGCAGCTTTAGCGCCTTTAGTCAATGCAACACCTTTAACAGTGAATGCACGAGTAATTTCACCAGAAAGTACGATACGAGCACGGATCATGTCTTTACGTACAACGTTCGCAGCTTTTAAAGTTTCAAGAGACACGATGTCGCCTTCAACTTTAGCAAGCTCAGATAAACGTACTTCAGCAGTTTTCAAAGCCAATTGGCTAGTGAAGCCGAATTTAGGCAAACGACGATAAAGTGCTGTTTGACCGCCTTCGAAACCTGGACGAGTACCACCGCTCTTACGTGAGTTTTGACCTTTGACACCACGGCCACCGGTCTTACCAACGCCAGAACCGATACCACGGCCTAAACGAAGGTTGTCACGTTTAGCACCTTCTGCAGGTGCAATTGTATTTAAACGCAGAGTCATGGCTTATTCCTCTACACTAACCATATAGTAGACTTGGTTGATCATACCACGGTTAGAAGGTGTGTCTAACACTTCTACAGTATGACCAATACGACGCAGACCTAAACCTTGCAGGCTAAGCTTGTGATTTTTCAAGCGGTGCGATGCAGATTTAGTCTGGGTAACTTTAATCGTTTTCATGATTGATTACCCTTGAATTTGTTCTACTGAAAGACCACGTTTCGCAGCAACCTTTTCAGGAGTAGTCATATCACGCAAACCATTGAAAGTTGCGTTTACTACGTTAGCAGCGTTAGTAGAACCACGGCATTTAGTCAACACGTTACGTACGCCTACAGCTTCTAGAACTGCACGCATAGCGCCACCAGCAATTACACCTGTACCTTCAGAGGCAGGCTGCATGAATACGCGGCTAGCGCCGTGACGTGCATGAATTGGGTGCTGTAACGTACCATCAACAAGGTCAACAGTAATCATATTGCGACGAGCAGCTTCAAGTGCTTTAGAGATAGCAGCTGGAACTTCACGTGCTTTACCACGACCAAAACCTACGCGACCATTACCATCACCCACAACAGTTAATGCTGTAAAAGAGAAGATACGACCACCCTTAACAACTTTGGCTACACGATCAACGGCAACCAGCTTTTCAACAAGACCTTCGTTTTGTTCAACTTTAGCCATGATTAGAACTCCAAGCCGTTTTCACGAGCAGCATCAGCCAAGGCTTTGATACGACCATGATATTTAAAACCAGAACGGTCAAATGCAACTTTAGTAACACCAGCTGCTTTAGCGCGTTCTGCGATTAAAGCACCTACTTTTTGAGCTGCTTCAACGTTACCAGTTGTACCCGCACGTAGAGTAGCGTCTAAAGTAGAAGCTTGCGCTAATACTTTGCCACCATCTGCAGAGATAACTTGAGCATAGATGTGACGCGGAGTGCGGTTTACACACAAACGAGTCGCACCCAATGCACGGATGTGCAAGCGTGTGCTTTTCGCACGACGCAAACGGGATTGTTTCTTTTCGTTCATAAGAACCTCGCGCCTTATTTCTTCTTAGCTTCTTTACGAAGTACAACTTCGTCAGAATAACGAACACCTTTGCCTTTATATGGCTCTGGTGGACGGTAACCACGGATATCTGCAGCAACCTGTCCTAAAGCTGCTTTATCAGCAGATTTAAGAATGATTTCAGTTGCAGTTGGAGTTTCAGCAGTTACACCTGCAGGAAGTGCATAATCGATCGGATGAGAGAAACCAAGGTTAAGATGAACAACGTCACCTTTAACCGCAGCTTTATAACCAACACCGATAAGCTGTAACTTACGTTCGAAACCTTCGCTAACACCTTTTACAAGGTTGTTAAGCACAGCGCGAGCAGTACCAGCTTGCATCCAAGCGTCTTTCGACTCTTGTACTGGAGCAATAGCTAGAATACCGCCTTCCTGTTTAAGCTCGACCAGCGCATGCAGGTTGAAAGACAATGTACCTTTAGTGCCTTTCACTTCGACCTGCCGGCCGTTCTGAGTAACTGTTACACCGTTAGGTACAGTTACTGGGGCTTTAGCCACACGAGACATGAGGAATCACCTATTAAGAAACAAAAGCAATAACTTCACCACCAACGCCTGCAGCACGTGCAGCGCGATCAGTCATGATGCCTTTGCTTGTAGAAACAATTGCAATACCTAAACCTTGCTTAACGCTAGGAAGTGCATCTTTACCGCGATACTGACGTAGACCTGGACGGCTTACGCGCTTCACAGTTTCGATAACTGGTTTGCCTTCGAAATACTTTAAAGTCAAAGTAAGAGTTGGTTTGCCTTCAGCATCCGCAACTTCTACGTTTGAAATATAACCTTCTTGTTGAAGTAAGTTAGCAATTGCTACTTTCAACTTAGAATTAGGCATAGAAACAGTTTGTTTCTTTGCCATTTGTGCGTTACGAACACGTGTTAGCATGTCGGCAACGGTATCTTGCATACTCATCTATAGTGCTCCTTACCAGCTTGCCTTAACAACGCCAGGTACATCACCTTGCATTACTGTTTCACGTAATTTGTTACGGCTTAAACCGAACTTACGGAAGTAACCATGAGGACGACCAGTTAAACCACAACGGTTACGTAGACGTACTGGAGATGCATTACGTGGTAATGCTTGTAATTTCATCATCGCTTCGAAACGTTCTTCGTCTGATGCATTTACGTTTGCAATAACAGCTTTTAATTCAGCACGTTTTGCAGCGTATTTAGCAACAGTAGCTTCGCGTTTCAATTCGCGATTAATCATACCTTTCTTAGCCATATCGACCTCTTATTTGAACGGGAAGCCGAATGCACGCATAAGCGCACGGCCTTCGTCATCGGTGCGAGCAGTCGTAGTAATGGTAATATCCATACCACGAATACGATCAATCTTGTCAAAATCGATTTCAGGGAACATGATTTGTTCCTTAAGACCCATTGAGTAGTTACCACGACCGTCGAATGATTTCGCAGAGAAACCACGGAAGTCACGGATACGAGGGATCGCAATCGAGATCAAACGGTCCAAGAATTCGTACATACGTTCGCCGCGTAAAGTAACTTTACAACCGATCGGCCAACCATCACGGATTTTAAAACCAGCGATTGATTTACGAGCTAACGTAAGTACTGGTTTTTGACCAGCGATAGCTTGCATATCTGAAAGAGCACCATCAAGGAGTTTTTTGTCGGCAGCAGCTGCGCCAACACCCATGTTGATCGTGATTTTAGTGATGCGAGGAATCTCCATCACATTCTTAACGCCCAATACTTCTTGTAATTGAGCTTTAAGTTCGTCGTTGTAACGTGTTTTAAGTCTGGCCATGGCCTATATCAACCTATTACTTCGCTACCGCCACTGATTCACCATTTGATTTGAATACGCGAGTTTTCACGCCATCAATCACTTGGTAACCAACACGGTCAGCCTTTTGGGTTGTAGCATTAAAAACTGCCACGTTTGAAATATGAAGCGAAGCTTCCTGAGTTACAACGCTACCTTCAGCGCCTGTAGCACGGTTCGGCTTCTGATGCTTCTTCACCAAGTTAAGGCCTTCAACCTTAACACGGTCATTAGAAACAGACAGAACAGTACCCTGTTTGCCTTTTTCTTTACCTGCGATCACAATTACTTGATCGCCTTTTTTAATCTTAGCCATGATCGCCTCTTATAGAACTTCAGGAGCCAATGAAATAATTTTCATGAACTGTTCAGTACGAAGTTCACGAGTCACTGGTCCGAAAATACGAGTTGCAATCGGCGCTTTGTTGTTGTTCAAAATAACAGCAGCGTTATCGTCGAAACGAATCACTGAACCGTCTGCACGACGGATACCGAATTTTGTACGAACCACAACCGCATTCATCACGTCACCTTTTTTAACACGTGCGCGTGGAATTGCTTCTTTTACAGTAACTTTAATAATGTCGCCAACAGAAGCATAACGACGATGCGAGCCACCAAGTACTTTAATACATTGTACGCGGCGTGCACCACTGTTGTCTGCTACGTCGAGCATAGTTTCGGTCTGAATCATTGCCCTACTCCAAAACCGAGCAACACCGGTCGAAATTTCGAAAGGCTCAAAGAGTACTCGAAATTGACCGATGATGCAACAAGAACGTTAATTACTCAGCAGCTGCTTCAACAACTTCAACTAGAGTCCAAGACTTAGTTTTAGAAATTGGGCGGCTTTCTTTAATGGTTACAACATCACCAGCTTTCGCTGTGTTGTTCTCATCATGAGCATGTAATTTTGTTGAACGGCGGATTAATTTGCCATACAACGGGTGTTGAACTTGGCGTTCAATAAGAACAACGATAGATTTATCCATCTTGTCGCTTACAACTTTGCCAGTTAACGTGCGGACTGTTTTATCACTCATTGTCCGTTCCCCTGTTTTTCGGTAAGGAGGGTCTTAATACGAGCAATAGTCTGACGAGTAAGTGCAACTTCATGCGATTTACCCAATTGACCAGTTGCTTTCGCCATACGAAGACGGAATTGGTTAAGCTGTTGCTCATCAAGCAAAGCTGTCAACTCTTCTACCGACTTTTCACGTAGATCTTTAGTTTTCATTACATTACCGTCCGAGTCACGATAGCGGTTTTAAACGGAAGCTTAGCTGCTGCAAGCGTAAACGCTTCGCGAGCCAATTCTTCGTTAACACCATCAATTTCGTACAAGACTTTACCTGGTTTGATTTGGCAAACCCAATATTCCACAGAACCTTTACCTTTACCCATACGCACTTCAAGAGGCTTAGAAGTAATCGGCTTGTCCGGGAATACACGGATAAAGATCTTACCACCACGCTTAATACGACGGCTAATTGTACGACGCGCTGCTTCAATTTGACGCGCAGTCATTTGACCACGTTCAACTGATTTAAGTGCAATAGTACCGAAAGATACTGTGCTACCGCGGTGTGCTAGACCAGTGTTACGGCCTTTCTGCACTTTACGGAATTTAGTACGCTTAGGTTGCAACATGGATTATTCTCCTTTTTCAGCAGAACGATCATTGCGACGACCACGACGCTCTTGACCTTCACCACGACCACGACCGCGTTTAGCTGGACGCTCTTCTGCTGGAGCTGGGTTCATGACTTGTTTCATGCCGCCCAAGATCTCACCACGGAAGATCCAAACTTTAACACCGATCGTACCGTAAGTAGTCTCAGCACGCATAGTCGCATAGTCGATATCTGCACGAAGCGTATGTAGAGGTACACGACCTTCACGATACCACTCAGTACGAGCAATCTCAGCACCACCTAAACGGCCTGAAACTTCTACTTTGATACCTTTAGCACCAGCACGCATTGTGTTTTGTACCGCACGCTTCATAGCACGACGGAACATTACACGTTTTTCTAATTGAGAAGCGATAGCTTCAGCAACTAGACGCGCGTCTAAGTCTGGACGATCAATTTCATTGATACTTACTTGCGCAGGAACACCCATGATAGATGTCAATTCGCGTTGTAGTTTCTCAATATCTTCGCCTTTTTTACCGATTACGATACCTGGACGAGCAGTGCTAATAGTTACTTTAGCAGCGCCTGTAGGGCGTTCGATAAGAATGTTGCTGATCATCGCGTTTTTAAGTTTTTTGATCAAAAACTCACGAACTTGAAGATCTTTAAGCAAGTATTCAGCGTATTGTTTCGGATTCGCATACCAGTTAGCGTTATGACGTTTCACAACACCTAGGCGGATACCGATTGGATGAACCTTCTGACCCATATCAAACCCCTACCTTAACGGTGATGTGACAAGTACGCTTAGTAATACGATCTGCACGGCCTTTAGCACGTGGCATAATACGTTTCAGGCTCATGCCTTCATCAACGTAGATCGTAGAAACTTTAAGGTCGTCTACATCTAAACTGTTATTGTGTTCAGCGTTTGCAATCGCAGATTCCAACGCTTTCTTAACTAGAACTGCAGCTTTTTTGTTGCTGAAGTTAAGGATGTTAAGAGCGTGCGCAACAGATTTGCCGCGGATAAGATCTGCAACCAAACGAGCTTTTTGTGCCGAGATAGCGGCACCGCGTAATTTAGCAGTTACTTCCATCATAGCACCCATTAACGTTTAGATTTCTTGTCAACACCGTGACCGCGATAGGTACGAGTTGGTGCAAATTCACCAAGCTTGTGACCAACCATGTGCTCAGAAACGATCACAGGAACGTGGTTACGGCCATTGTGTACAGAAATTGTTAAACCAACAAAATCCGGGAGGATCATCGAACGACGCGACCAAGTTTTGATCGGCTTACGGTTATTAGCCGCGATAGCCGCTTCAACCTTAGCGAACAAGTGCGCATCGACGAATGGGCCTTTTTTCAGAGAACGAGGCATTGTCAGATTCCTTTACTTGTTACTTAACGCGACGGTCGCGAATAATCATCTTAGTCGTACGCTTATTGGTACGTGTCTTGTACCCTTTAGCTTTTTGACCCCATGGGCTTACAGGTTGAATACCTTTGTTACGCCCTTCACCACCACCATGTGGATGGTCAACTGGGTTCATCGCCATACCACGAACGGTAGGACGAACACCACGCCAGCGTGATGCACCAGCTTTACCTAGTGAACGAAGGTTGCTTTCTGAGTTAGATACTTCACCTAACACAGCACGGCATTCAACGTGAATTTTACGCATCTCGCCTGAACGCAGACGAACGATAGCGTAAGAACCGTCACGACCCAACAGCTGAACTGAAGTACCAGCTGAACGAGCTAACTGCGCGCCTTTACCGATTTTAAGTTCGATGTTGTGAAGAGTAGAACCGATAGGCATGTTGCGAAGCGGCAAGCAGTTACCTGGACGAATTGGAGCATCGTTACCAGACTGTACTTTATCGCCAGCGCGAAGGCCTTTAGGAGCGATGATATAACGACGCTCACCGTCAGCATACAATACAAGTGCAATGTGTGCAGTACGGTTAGGATCGTATTCGATACGCTCTACAGTTGCAGGAATACCATCTTTGTTACGTTTAAAGTCAACTAGACGGTAGTGCTGCTTGTGACCGCCACCAACGTGACGAGTCGTGATGTGACCGTTGTTATTACGGCCGCCAGTACGTTTTTTAGCTTCAACCAACGGAGAGTATGGTGCGCCTTTGTGAAGGTGATCGTGAACCACTTTCTCTACAAAGCGACGTCCTGGAGACGTTGGCTTACATTTTTGAATAGGCATAATTCTCGTCCTTATTCCGCTGTGCTTTCAGCGGTATCGCCCAAGTCAGCCATTTCAACATCTTGGCCAGCTTTCAGGGTGACGTATGCTTTTTTAACATCAGAACGACGTCCTAATGTTTTACCAAAGCGTTTAGACTTACCTTTAGTGATAGTCGTGTTAACTTTAACAACTTCCACACCAAAGAGTTGTTCCACTGCTTTTTTGATTTCAAGCTTGTTTGCATTTAATGCAACTTTAAACACTTGAACACCAGCAGTTTCACCTAAAACTTGTGCTTTTTCTGAGAATACAGGTCCTTGCAGGACTTGATAGATACGTTCGTTGTTCATCCGAGTTCTACCTCAATTTTCTTAGCAGCAGCTACAGACATAACAACTTTGTCGAACGCAATCAAGCTAACCGGATCGATTGCAGCAGCATCAACCACATCAACGTGTGGAATGTTGCGCGCAGCAAGATACAGGTTCTCATCAACAGCATCAGTAACGATCAATGCGCGAGTCGCATTCAAGTCGTTAAGTTTTGCAAGCAATTCTTTAGTTTTTGGAGCTGCAACAGCAAACTCTTCAACTAAAACTAGGCGATCTTGACGAACAAGTTCAGCTAGGATGCATTGCATAGCACCGCGGTACATTTTACGGTTTACTTTTTGAGACCAGTCTTGTGGACGAGCAGCAAAAGTTTTACCACCGCCAACCCAGATTGGGCTACGAATAGAACCAGCACGAGCGCGGCCAGTACCTTTTTGACGGAATGGCTTGCGACCACCACCAGAAACGTCTGCACGTGATTTCTGAGCTTTTGAACCTTGACGGCCACCAGCTAAATAAGCTGTAACCACTTGGTGAACAAGAGCTTCATTAAATTCACGACCGAACGCAACTTCTGATAATTCAACAGCAGAGCCGGAAACAGTATTTAAATTCACGTTATTTCCCCTCAGGCCTTGATCGTAGGACGAACGATTACGTCGCCACCAGTAGCACCAGGAACCGCGCCTTTAACAACTAGAACTGAACGTTCTGTGTCGATAGCAACGATCTCAAGACCCTGTGTAGTTACGCGTTCAGCACCTAAATGGCCAGCCATTTTTTTGCCTTTGAATACGCGACCAGGAGTCTGGTTTTGACCAGTAGAACCTAAAACACGGTGAGAAACTGAGTTACCGTGAGTTGCATCTTGCGTACGGAAGTTCCAACGCTTAACACCACCTTGGAAACCTTTACCTTTAGATTGACCAGTTACGTCAACAACTTGACCAACTTGGAACAATTCAACGGTAAGCGTACCACCAACTTCACGACCTTCAAGATCAGCTTCTGTAGCACGGAATTCTTGAACTAGACGACCAGCTGCAACACCCGCTTTCGCGAAGTGGCCTTTCTGAGCGTTAGTTACGCGAGATTCGCGACGTTCACCAGTAGTGATTTGAATCGCTTGATAACCATCAGTTTCAAGCGTTTTGATTTGAGTGATGCGGTTAGGATCAACCTCAATCACTGTAACAGGTACAGAAACACCAGCATCTGTAAAGATACGTGTCATACCGCACTTGCGACCGACTAAACCAATAGCCATGTGCATAAACCTCTAAAAAAGCGGCCTAATTAACTTAGAGTGTTAATTAACCCGAAAGCCTTAACCCAATGCGATCTGAACATCAACACCAGCTGCAAGATCTAACTTCATCAATGCATCTACAGTTTTGTCTGTAGGTTGAACGATGTCGATCAAACGCTTGTAAGTACGGATTTCGTACTGGTCACGCGCGTCTTTGTTTACGTGTGGTGATGTTAAAACGTTAAAACGTTCAATGCGTGTTGGCATTGGAATTGGACCACACACTTGTGCGCCAGTACGTTTTGCGGTTTCTACGATTTCTTGAGCTGATTGATCAATCAGGCGATGATCAAAAGACTTAAGACGGATACGAATTCTCTGGTTAGACATACCAGTAAACTCCAAGCCAAATATATAAAGAATCACTCTTGACGCATCTCACCCCACTTTATGTAGGCAAGTGTCAAGAGCAGTGAAATATCACTAAGGTCATGATCGATGCCACGACTGTAACGATAGTTAACTACTTTATTCGCAGTTAACCCCCTTCCTATTGAAGGGTCGCTTATTATAGCCATTGTTTAATGCATAAGCAAATCTCTTTTATGGTTTTATCCAAGTTTTCAATTTATGACTTAAAACAATAGTTTATTGTGTAAATATTAGGCAGTTTTTGCCAAAACATATTCTATAGCACGATTTAATATCTGATTTCCTTCAATAAATTTTTGCTTCGTGGTTTTTTTTAATTCAAATAAATTTTGCACATATTTTCCTGAAAATTGTGCAAGCTCTCCTTCATTTTCTAAAAACAATTCGAGTGTTTCTGGGGTAATTTCCGGATGAAACTGGAAGCCCAATACATTTCTACCCAACTGGTACATCTGATTACGACAGGCTTCATTTTCTGCCAGATGGACTGCCCCTTTAGGCAATTCAAATGTTTCATTGTGCCATTGCAGAATATTAAACTGCTCCGGCAGGCTAAAACACGTCTCTGGTAGATTCGCCACTCTGTGCACCGTGGTCCACCCCAATTCCTGTTCTGGATTGCGACTAACACCTGCACCCAAAGCATTTGCAATCAACTGCCCACCCAGACACAGGCCAATTGCCGGTTTGCCATGCGAAAGATAGCGACGCAACCAGCGTTTTTCTATTTTTAACCAAGGGAAATTTGCTTCATCATTCACACTCATGGTTCCCCCCATAATGATCAGCAAATCCACCTCTTCCACTGCAGGCAGCGCCTCGATCTCCAGCGGTCGATCCACGGGTAAAGCAAAAAATTCAGTCGCTGTAATGTGCGCCTGATGCTGCTTTAAAAATTCATAACAACTACCAAAACCTTCACCAGCAATATGCTGAAAATAATGCACTTTTAAATACGACTTCATGCTCCTCAACCTATTTTTTTAGCTATATAGATTTAGGTTTTGCAAAAATGAAGCCAACTTTTTATAAGACTTGTTGTTTTTAAACAATTCACAACGTAACTGGCAGTGAGTCACAGATTCTCTTAAGCTAGAGTAATATTTGATTACATTTGAGAGCATTCACGTGAAAAAAAATCCTCAAACAGCGCTCATTCATGCACCACGAAAGGCTCCTCAAGCGATTTCTACCATTCAGCCTCCCCTCTATCGTGCATCGACGATTATCTTTAACAATACCGATGCCCTGTTTAATCGCCATTGGACCGATGACTATGACTATAGTTATGGCACGCATGGCACGCCTACGACCTTTACGCTGGGCGATAACATCGCACAGCTCGAAGGTGGTTTATATCACCTGCTCGCACCGAGTGGTTTATCCGCGATTAATCTCGTGAATTCTTGCTTTTTAAGCCAAGGAGATGAGGTTTGGGTGGCTGACAATATCTATGGTCCAAACATGGAACATTTACGCAATCTGGAAAAGCGTTATGGAATTACGGTTAAGGTCTACAATCCCATAGAGCTTGATACATTTCAGCCTACAGATAAAGCCAAACTGATCTGGCTCGAGGCTGCTGGCTCAGTCACCTTGGAATTTCCGGATCTGGCTGGTTTAGTGAAAAAAGCTCAGGCACACAATATTCTTACTGCGCTGGATAATACCTGGGGCGCAGGTCTGGCTTTTGATGCCTTTGATTTTAGTGAAGAGCATTTAAGTGTAGATATGACGGTACATGCACTGACCAAATATCCAAGCGGCGGGGGTGATATTCTGATGGGCTCGGTGGTTACGCGAGATAAGGCCCTGCATCACAAACTGTTCCGCGCACATGCCATTCAGGGCATTAGTGTTTCTGGTGATGATGTGGCACAGATACAACGCAGTCTGGCTTCGATGCAACTTCGCTATGAACATCAGTCGAAAAGTGCACTGGCATTAATGACATGGCTTCAACAGCAAGCCGAGTTTGTACAGGTGCTGCATCCTGCTGACCCGGACAGCGCAGGCCATCAGTACTGGAAAGAAATTTGCAAGCAAGGTGATAGTGCCGGCCTGGTCAGCGTGATCTTTGACAGCACATACGTAATGCAGGATATCCGGAATTTCTGTGATAGCTTAAAACTGTTTAAGCTTGGCTTTAGTTGGGGTGGCCCTGTCAGTCTGGTCATGCTATATAACTTAAAAGACATGCGTGTGCTGGAACATTCACACTTAAAAGACGGCTTGCTGGTTCGTTTCTGTATTGGACTGGAATATCCGGAAGATTTGATTCAAGATATTCAGCATGCACTAGAACAAATGAAAAAACTTAAAAACGAATAATAAATAACAGGAAAAGCTATGGGTAGACCAATTGTTATTGCTAAAAAAACTGCGGATACCACACAGGATATTGTGCTGCATTCCCAACTTGCCAATCGACATGGCTTGATTGCAGGTGCCACTGGTACCGGAAAGACTGTGACTTTAAAAGTATTGGCGGAGAGCTTTTCTCGAATTGGTGTACCTGTATTCCTCGCCGATGCCAAAGGCGATGTGTCCAGCCTGGCCAAAGCAGGTGAAAGCAGCCCCAAGTTTGATGAACGGATTAAAAGTCTCAATATCGAGTCCATTCCTTTTGCAGCCTCACCAGTGGTGTTTTGGGATTTATTTGGCGAACAGGGTCATCCGATTCGCACTACCATTTCTGAAATTGGCCCGCTGCTGCTGGCGCAAATACTGAATCTGAATGACACCCAGGAAGGCGTTTTATCTGCCGTGTTTCGGATTGCCGATGATCAGGGTTTATTGCTGATCGACTTTAAAGATCTGAAAGCGATGCTGAGTTATGTCTCTGAGCATGCGGCTGACTTTAAAGCTGAATATGGCAATCTTTCACCCGCCAGTCTCGGTGCGATTCAACGTAATTTGTTAGCACTGGCTGACCAAGGCGGTGACCAGTTTTTTGGCGAGCCGGCGCTGGATCTGATGGACTTTTTGCAGACGGATAGTCAAGGACGTGGCAATATCAATTTGTTGGCGGCTGACAAGCTGATGAATACGCCTAAGCTATATGCCACGTTCTTACTCTGGATGCTCTCCGAGCTGTTTGAACAGCTTCCCGAAGTCGGCGATCTGGACAAACCTAAACTGGTGTTTTTCTTTGATGAAGCCCATCTCTTATTTGATAATGCCAGCCCTGCCCTGCAAGAAAAAATTGAGCAGGTGGTGCGTCTAATTCGCTCGAAAGGTGTAGGGATTTATTTTGTCACGCAAAATCCGTTGGACTTACCTGAAAGTGTCTTAGGCCAGCTCGGCAATCGGGTTCAACATGCTTTGCGGGCTTTCACTCCCAAAGATCAAAAAGCAGTGAAAACCGCAGCAGAGACTTTCCGAGCCAATCCTGAATTTAAAGTCGATCAGGTGATTACCGAACTTGCTGTCGGTGAAGCCCTAATTAGCTGCCTGGATGAAAAAGGCATTCCGCAAATAGTAGAGCGTGGCTGGGTCATGCCGCCGCATTCATCCTTTACACCGATCTCGCTTGAAGAACGCAAGGCTCTCATGCAGCAAAGTATTGTCGCCGGTATTTATGAGCAGCCAGTCGATCGGGATAGCGCCCATGAAATGCTGCAAAACAAGGTCGCAGAACGCCAGCAACAGGCTCAGGCCGCCGAACTTGCCAAACAGCAAAGCAAGGAACAGGAAGCTCTTGCCAAGCAGCAAATTAAAGAACAGGAACGTCTGGCACGAGAACAGCAAAAAGAAGCTGAACGCGCAGCCAAGCAACGAGAAAAACTGACTCAGGATATTGTCGGCACCTTTGCCAAAAGTGCTGCCCGTAGCCTGGGCGGGAGTACTGGGCAGAAAATTGTGCGCGGCTTACTGGGTTCGCTGTTTGGCCGCAAATAATCCCCCTCCTTTTCCGATCATCATCACACTTTTTATGGGATATTTTTATATCCCGTAATTTTTTTATGGTTTTATGACTATGCGCTATTGTAAAGCCATTTTAAAAGATGTAATTTAAATACATCTTTTAAAAAACACCTGTAGACGGCTCTCATGACTCCACAACATATTGAACTTGTACAAGCGACTGTTCCTGTTTTACGTGAAAACGGCGTAGCACTTACCACGTATTTCTATAACCGCATGCTGAAAAACCATCCAGAGTTGAAAAACACCTTCAACATGGATCATCAAAGTACTGGCCGTCAACCACGTGCCTTGGCTGCCGCAGTACTTGCCTATGCCGAAAACATTACCAATCCGGGCGTTTTGGCCAAAGCCATCGAACGCATTACCACTAAACATGTCAGCCTGGATATTCAACCGGATCAATATGCGATTGTCGGTGAGAATCTGTTGCACTCGATCAGCGAAGTTTTAGATGTACCCATGGACTCAGACCTGATTGCAGCCTGGAAAGAAGCGTATATGCAACTGGCAGATATTTTGATTGGTGTGGAAAAATCTAAATATGCCACCCTAGCTTCTGAAAATGGTGGCTGGGCGGGCTGGCGCGAATTTGAAGTAGCAGCAGTCAATGATACCGACGCAGGTAAAATCTTTACACTTAAAGCTAAAGATGGTGCAGCGATTGCAAGTGCTGAAGCCGGTGAACATATTTCAGTACGTGTACAGGTGCCTGAACAGCACATTCGTCAACCACAACAGTTTAGCTTTGATCAGGCTCAAAACGAGCAATATCAAATTACTGTGAAAGCGGAAGAAAATCCAACCGCATTCTCGGTTGCACAGACACTGATCGACCACTACAAAGTTGGTGATGTAGTTGAAGTGTCTGCCCCGCTCAAGCTTTAATTGCAAAAACGGTTTAGACTAGCATCAGATTCTGATTAAAAGCTCCATTCGTGGAGCTTTTAACATTCAATTCTTTCATTTTCTAGCTGTTGATCTTATGCAACTCAATAAATTCACTGACTATGCGCTTCGGATTCTGATGTATGTCGCACAGCCACGTGATCTCCCCTATACCATTGCAGAACTTGCCGAGCGATTACAGGTTTCACAAAATCATGCCATGAAAATCGTGCATTTTATGGCGAAACAGGAGTGGCTGATTACCACACGTGGTAAAGGTGGCGGCATACGTTTAAATCCGGCCAGCCTGAACCTCCAGCTGGGACAGATTGTGCGGATCCTGCAACGCGACAGCAATGTAGTGGAATGCAATAGCCCACCCTGCGTATTACGTCCGACCTGTGGTTTAAAAGGTATTTTAGATGATGCGGTGGAACAGTTTTATAGCAGTCTGGACCAATATGTGCTTAAAGATGTGATTAGGCCACGAAATGCGCGTTTCAGTACAAATTCTCCGATCGGCCTGATTAATCTTTAAAGTCTTCCGGGTCAGGTCTTGTGACTTATTCTTGCGGCAAAGTTCGCTTGCCTGTGCGACTTCCTTTATAATGTTTCATTGTAGATCATTTATTGAAGTTGAGTTATGCACCACAGCAGAGGAAAATCCAAAAACAGTAAGACAGCCCATGCGCCTAAGCAAAAGATCAGCTACGAGAAAAAAGTTGATTCTGCCATTACTGAATATTCTGTGCGCGCACTCAACTGGCTACGCAAAGCCGAATTTTTAATGAGTGCACCCAAACTCAGTCTTTGTGTAGAAGATACAGGCTATGAAATTGCTTTTGCCGGCCGCTCGAATGCGGGTAAGTCTAGTGCGATTAATGCCCTGACCAACCAGAAACAGTTGGCACGTGCATCGAAAAAACCTGGCCGTACCCAGATGATCAACTTTTTCAGCCTGGGCAATCCGGATCAGCGTCTGGTCGACTTACCCGGTTATGGTTATGCGGCTGTGCCTGAAAAAATGAAACTGGTCTGGCAAAAAGAACTGGAAAATTACCTGATTCACCGCCAGAGCTTACAAGGCCTGGTATTGCTGATGGATATCCGCCATCCACTGCAACACTTTGATGTGATGATGCTGGAATGGGCTTATTCCCGCCAGTTGTTCGTGCATGTCTTGTTAACCAAGTCAGATAAACTAAACCGTGGTCCTGCATCCAAAGCCTTGCAGGAAGTCAAAGCGGCATTGAAAAAGATGAAGCTGGATTTCTCGATTCAACTGTTTTCCTCCATGAACAAACAAGGTTTAGAAGAACTGGCCAGTGTCATGGGTGGCCGTTTGAACTTTACCTTAGATCAAGCCTCTGAATATGATCTGGACAGTATTCCGGAAGCATCAGCGCATGATTTAAATGAATCTGATGAACCGCTTG
The DNA here is from genome assembly GCF_000369685.1 of Acinetobacter sp. CIP 102136. GTDB lineage: Bacteria > Pseudomonadota > Gammaproteobacteria > Pseudomonadales > Moraxellaceae > Acinetobacter > Acinetobacter fasciculus. Next base: position 473,291 of record NZ_KB850140.1, on the reverse strand, counting down.
AAGAGCTCGAGCTTAGTGAAACTGATTCTGAGCATGCTGAAGTATCGACTCATGATTTAAATGAAGCTGAAGAACCGCTGGAATTGCTTGAGCAGGATCAATCCGAGCTTAAAGCGGCAGATGAGCTAAATCAGAATAAGCGTTCAGCGGATTAAGACCATATCACCTAAATGATCTGTGATCATTCTTGATTTATTAAAACTCAACGTACAAATAAAAAAGCAGGTCAAATACCTGCTTTTTTTTTATTTTTTTAAATGTTTTAGCTATCTGTAGCTTGAAGATCGGGTTCACGCGTATGCCGGTCCACCACCACGCTGATCATCATATCTCCCTGAACATTCACCACTGTACGTACGGTATCCAGTAAACGGTCGATCGGTAAAAGAATGGCAATCGCCTCCGCAGGTAAACCAACCGATTGCAAGACCATAATCATGGTCACCATACCGGCACTCGGAATTCCCGGTGCACCTAAGGATGCAATCATCGCAGTTGCACAGACCACCAGTTGCTGCCCCAGACTCAGATCCAGCCCCATTAAATTGGCAATAAACAGAGCTGCAGCTGCTTCATACAGCGCCGTACCATCCATATTCAACTGTGTACCAAGTGGAATCACAAAGCCTGCAGTATGTGGACGTACCCCTAAATTTTCCTGCGCGCATTTCATCGACAAGGGCATGGTGGCCGAACTGGAACTGGTGGCAAAGGCAGTAATCAAGGCAGCACGTGTGCCTTTAAAGAACGTGACCGGATCCATCTTGCCGAAAATCCACAGCAATAAAGGCAAAACCACGATGCCATGAAAAATCGTCGTACCGGTGACTACCGCAGCGAATTCAGCCAGACGACTGAGAACTGAAACATCTTCAGTGGCAATTAATTTAGCCAATAAGGCAAAAATACCGAGCGGTGCCAGTTTCATCACCCAGCCAATCATCAACATCATGATTTCAAAAAACTGGTGACTCAGCTTGCGCACAGTACGGAATTTATCTCCACCTGCGACTAGTGCTACACCCACAAATAAGGCAAAGACTACCACCGCCAAGACATTCCCATCGGCAAATGCTTTAAACGGATTGATCAGGGTATTCTGAATAAAGTTGGTAAAGAAAGAAGATGGCGTAAGCGTATCCGGTGTTTGATGTTGCGCCATGGCATCCTGGAACATCAGCACATCAACACCCTTACCGACATTAAACAAATGCGCACACGCCAGCCCCAAAATGAGTGCTAAGGTAGTGGTGGTCACACAGCACATCAGGGTAATTTTCCAGGTGCGGCTTAGCTGCCCACCCGCCTGCAGATTGGATACGCCGACCACGATCGAGCTAAAAATCAGCGGCACTAACAGCATTTTTAACAAGCCAATAAAAATACTGCTGACGATGTCGATGCCATATAAGCTGATATCAAAAAATGAGGTCTGCGGAAATATCGTCAATAGAAATCCAAACAGCACCCCCAATACGGCGGCAATTAAAATTTGCGTATTTAAGCTCATCTTTTCATGCATTTTTAATATTGATCTTAAGCCGCACTATGCCATGCAGTGTCTATAGAATCGAGTAATATTTTATAAACGCATGGTTGAAGCATGGCATCAAATGGCCTTTTTCATCCGGCTTAAAAACAAAAAACCCAATCTAGGATTCGGCTTTTTGACAGACTACAAACTTATTGTGTTTCGATTTCACGTAAGCGGATCAGCCCTTCCTGCGTGGTACTACAGACCAGTTCGCCATTCTGCCACATCCGTCCAAAATTCAGGCCACGCGAACTGGCACTCTGGGTGGCATCCATGTCATATAGCATCCATTCATCGGCACGAAATGGCTTATGGAAGTACATGGCATGGTCAATACTGGCACATTGCAGGCTTGGCGAAATATAACTCAGACCATGTGGACGCAGTGCCGTGGTCATCAAGGTAAAGTCTGAATAGAAAGCGGCAATGGCCTGATGCAAAGAAATCTGATCCACTTCTGCAGCAATTCGGTCATGGGTGCGGATATAGTGCGCATAAGACGGCGCTTCCGGTTGCGGCTGGAACGGATTTTGCGGATTGATCGGGCGAATCTCGACATGACGATCACGGGTGAAAGACGCACGGACATTTTCCGGAATAAACTCAATCATTTGTTTGATCAGTTCTGCTTCATTTTTCAGGCTTTCTGCTGGCGGATATTCCGGCTCTGAAATCTGGTAATTGAGACCTTCTTCCTGATGCGCAAAAGACACCATACACATAAAAATAGTGCGACCATGCTGAATCGCACGTACTTGACGGCTGACAAAGCTCTTGCCGTCACGGATACGATCCACTTCATAAATAATCGGTGCATTGACATCTCCACCAAACAGAAAATAGGCATGTAACGAGTGTGCCGGACGGTCTGTGGTATAAGACGCAGCGCGGAGTGCCTGCCCTAAAACCTGCCCACCAAACACGCGCTTGCCCACCAGATTACGGCTGATTCCCCGAAAAATGTTTTCTTCTAACTTTTCCAAGCTGAGCAGCTCGACCAGTTCCTGTGTTAAGGCATTCATAAGCAACCTACGTAATATTGGAGATATCCCAAAAATGGAAAAACAGATCTAAATAATTAATCTGGAATATTCTGCCACAAAATCAGACCGAAACTCTAAAGATTGCATGACTGTTCTGTCATACTGATGTCATAAGTGACTAGGAAAAGCATCTGCTTTCACGCTAAAATTAGAGCACTTCTGTTGAAGTTGTTAAAAAAAGATATATGGTTTCGCTTTGGAAACCCGCAAAAATAAACCCCCTCAGAAGTCCTGTGGTTTTGGTCAGTAAAATTAGGAGCAGCTATGTCCAAGAATGGCTTTGGTCAAATGTATCGCAAGCTTTCAAGTAAGCTACTTGATCTTGTGGTTACCCCTCATGTTCTTGGGGAAGTACCAAGTGAAGTGACAGCACCTGAACCTGATCAGACTGCAGCAGAATCGCAGAAACTGGTCTGCTATGTTTTACAGAACCATTCGCGTAGTAATGCACTGGTCGTGGATGCAGAAACGCGCCGCTTAAAATTACCGGCTGCACTTGATCCAATGCAACTCGGGAACAACAAGGAAAAAGCATCGTTGCTGTTTTTACAGCATCATGATGAAAATAACCTACTGAGCTCACCACCGCATGCTTTCCCGCCGCGCCTGTTACGCCTGATTGAAATTCTGGAGCAACATCCTGAACTGGATATCGAACTGGTACCAGTAACGGTACTTTGGGGACGTGAACCTGAGAAAGAAGATTCCTGGTTTAAACTTTTATTTACCGACACCTGGTCTACACCAAGCCGGGTCAAGCAACTGGTCAATATTGGCCTGCATGGTCGCCAGTCTTATTTAGAGTTTCATGAACCGCAGTCTTTACGTGCCTTGATTAACTTTGCCAAAGAGACACATCCAAATTCAGCACCGGCAACCTATATTGTCAGCACTTTAAATGATTATCTGGATGGTCAGCGTGAAGTCATTCTCGGGCCGGATCTGTCCGACCGCCGTAATGTCATGCATGGCCTGATTAAGTCACCAGATGTGCAAGCAGCGATTCGCAATGACAGTATTCGTAGCAAAATCTCGATGCTGGAATCTGAACGTCGTGCCATCGGTTATCTGAACGAAATCGTTTCCGATTATTCTCATTCTACCGTACGTTTTGCCGACAAAGCCCTGACCCGCTTATGGACCCAACTGTATGACGGTGTGGAAGTCCATAATTTCAGTACCGTGCGTGAACTGGCCAAAGATTATGAGATTGTCTATACCCCATGTCACCGCAGTCACATCGACTATTTGTTATTGTCTTATGTGATCTATCGCCGTGGTTTGATGGTGCCGTACATCGCTGCAGGCGATAATCTGAATATGCCTTTTGTGGGCCAGATTTTACGCGGTGGTGGCGCTTTCTTTATTCGCCGTACTTTCCGCGGCAACGCGCTGTATACCACGGTGTTTAAAGAATATCTGTATAGCGTCCTGTCACGTAATACCCCGCTGGAATATTTTATCGAAGGTGGCCGTTCACGTACCGGTCGTTTGCTACCCCCAAAAACCGGGATGCTGGCGATGACCGTGCATGGTCATTTACGTGGCAAATCTAAACCGATCGTATTTTTGCCGACCTATATCGGCTATGAACGCCTGATGGAAGGTGGCACTTATGTCGGTGAAATGAGTGGCAAGCCGAAAGAAGCCGAGTCTATTTTCGGCATTTTGAAAACCCTGCGCAAGATTGAACGTATTTTTGGCAAGGTACACCTGAACTTCGGGAACCCTGTATTTTTGGATGATATTCTGAAACAGCATGGCGCAGAAAATATCAAGATCGAAAAGAATGATGATCCGATTCCACAAGCGGTTTCTGATGCAGTGAATAGCGCTGCTCAGGCCATTCTGGAAAATATCAACAGTGCGGTCGTAATCAATCCGGTATCGTTATTGTCTTTAATCTTGCTGGCTACGCCGAAACATACATTGGATGAAGAAATCTGTATCAAGCAGCTGGACACCTATCGCACCCTGCTTGCTGCCCTGCCTTATGATGAGCGCATGCAGGTGACGCCGCTTTCTGGCAAAGAAATTATTGCCTATGCAATGAAGCTGAAACTAATAAAGCGGGTCAAGCATGTACTGGGTGATATCATTGCGATTGAAGATAATCAGGCAGTTCTGCTGACATATTTCCGCAATAATATTGTACACACTTTTGTGCTGCCATCTTTGATTGCAGCCCTAGTTGAACATAACGGTACCATTCGCCGTCATGATGTCGTGAATATCAGCAGTACCCTGTACCCATTCCTCAAAGCTGAACTGTTTTTAAAATGGCATGAAGATGAGATTCAGGATCAGGTGAATGCGCATATTGACAGCTTAATTGCCTCAAAACTGATTACACAAGATGGTGAAAACCTGATTGCACCTGCACCAAATACAGAAGCACATCATCAGCTTGAAGTTCTAGCTGCACCAGTAACCCAAAGTCTGGAACGTTACTACATGACTTTGGCACTGATTACCCAGCGTGGTTCTGGCAATATTTCGACCCGTCAGGTCGAAGAGCTGAGTTATCTGGTGGGACAGCGCCTGTCTGTGCTATATGAATTCAACTCACCTGAGTTCTTCGACAAAGCCCTATTCCAGAGCTTTATTAAAGTCTTAACCCAAAAAGGTTATCTGTGTACCAATGAAGACAATGCCATTGTCTTTGATGAACAGCTGACCAATGTGGCGCAGTATGCAGATCTGGTACTGGATGAAGTGAAGTTGCAGATGCTGCATCACATCACCGACTTTACGGATGAAGAACTGAAAGAAGCTTTGGATGCAGTTGCGGCTGAACAAGCCAAGAAACGCGCGAAGCGGAAGAAGAAGTAAGGCTTTTTATTCCCTCTCCTTTCAGGCATAGGTATCTACACATCTATGAGATACCTAATGCCATTGTGGCTATCTCATTGAGTTCATCTATTGAATATTCCGAGAGCAGTTGAAGAGTGTTCAGTAAAATCGAAAGCCCTGCCAATAAGGCAGGTGCACTTTCCAACCTACCTCTTTTCTGCTGCCGACCTGAAAGACGGGTGAGAAATACACGAATTTTCTGATGGTGTTCATCTTCAGAACGCTGGATTCGCCAAGTTAAAACACAAGCCATACAGCTAATCAGTAACCGCCTTAAAATGGCTTCAGGTCTGGTCTGAAGCCATGCTTCAATATCATGACCTGCCTGCTTGAGCAGCTTGAAATAGCATTCAATTGTCCAGCGCCAGTAATACCAGGTCGTCATCTCTACCGTAGTAATCTCTGATGGAACATTGCTGATTAGTGACCATCTTGCGACGGTCTTATCCTGATCATCTTTCACTACGGCAACAATTAATCTGGCTTCAATCGCACTCCCTGGCTGGGGAGCAACCCGTTGGCCTGAATCGTCATTTCTCTTCGGTTTTGCTGCACGTGTTATCCGGATAGCAGTTTCTCCCACATGCAACATATGCCGGTTTCCTTTATAGGCAATCGGCTGGACCTGCTGCGTTTCTACTCGTTCTGCGGCTTCTGCAACTTTGCATGTTTTGCCCTGATGCTCAATTCGATGGCCTTCTTTCGCCCGAATCAGCCATTTAAAACCCTGGCTGCTCATTTCCCTTAGGTGGGCAATGGAGTCACCTTCACGATCAATGATATGAACACATGTTTTCTCAATGGGATATTGTTCAATCACTTTGATTTGTTCGGTAAGTGAATCTAGATGAGATTTGCGCCCAGCAGAGTGTTGACTGAATGTGGAATAGCAGCCTGAGGCATCTGATAGTGTCTGCGCCAGTGGCGCAATAGGTAGTCCCGAGGCTGCATCAACCAGCAGACTGCTTTGCAATTCATAGCCTGAATCATATTGATGGGTTCTTTGCAGGCGCTGAATTTTATGATGGTGTTTCACATACTGTAGCTGAGACCAGTCATGAACAATCAATGCATATTGATGCGGTGATGCCTTGATCTGTTCACATGCAAGATGTTCAATTGGCTGGTTTAACTGACTAAAAGAGATTTTGTCATTATTCAGGAATCGCCAGACCGCTTGTGTGGTTGCGAAACTCGACTTTTGGGCAGAAGCCAGGTCTTTGATTGCCGGAGCAAGTGAAGCAAGAGGGTTCATATTGAGCTTTACAAGGCTGTTATAGCGCTTGACAAGACGCTGATCCAGGCCAGAGATGTTAAATTGAAGAGCATGCTCTTCAATTTAACGCAAAGTTCAGGAATTGTGTAGATACCTATGCCTTTCAGGAGAGGGTTAGGGAGAGGTAATTTAAAAAGCCCTTCTCCTGACCTCCCTTCGAGAAAAGGAGGAATGTTCCTCTTTTAAAAGAAGGGGCTAAAGATTATTTTTCCATCAACTCCAAATAATCCTCATAACAATCTGGATGCTCTAACTCAAATCCCATTTTCTGCATTCGAGTCGCATAAAGTTTCTTACCTGTCACCTGCTCACTTTCTACTTGCAACAAAGGAAGTCCCAGCTGCTGTTGGAACCATTGCAATATTTCATGCAATAATTTTGGCTGGTTATCGGTCACAATATAAGAAGATTCCGGATGTTCCACGTGAATCATATGTGACAAGAAACGTGATAAATCTTCAATATGAATCCGGTTGGACCAGTGCAGATTCGGATATCTCAACATCGAGGCGGCCATTTTTTGTAGGCGTTCTACCGATGCTCCATAAATCCCACTTGGACGAATGATGGTACATTTCTCAGGATAAGCAGTGAAATAAGCCTGCTCCATCTGCTGCAAGATTTTGCTCTGAGCATCATTCGGGTGAATTTCAGTTTCGTCATCTACGATTTCACCGGAATTTTGCCCATAGACCCGGGTGGATGACACCACCACAATCTGTTTCACCGGATGCTGTTTCAAGGCAGCCACAATAGGCTGAACAGAATCCAGATAGGTTTGCTGATAGCCTTCAACCGTACTTTGTTTTGGACTAAGTAATACATAGACCCAGTCAATCGGTGTAACTGCTGTTAAATCCAGTTTATGCACATCCTGAATCAGATGAGTTGCGAATGAATCTGTTTTGGGACTCTGGCTAATTGTGCTAATTTGATGACCTTGCTCAAATAGTTGTTTAGCCACACGTCGGGATGTTTTACCATAACCGGTAAATAAAATATGCATTGAGCACCGAATCACAAATCTGGTTGAGGGGACATGGCTGCAGTCCATCAGTTACAAGGCGTTGGCAATGCCGCCGCTTCATTACTCGAAAAACTAAATATCTTCAATACTGATGATTTGCTTTTTCATCTACCACGTGACTATGAAGACCGTAGCACGATCATTCCCATGAATCAATTGAGCGTGGGACGCAGTTATCTGCTGGAAGGGATCGTTAAAGGTGTAGATTTTCCACCCGGTAAACGCAAATCTATGGCTGTGCTGCTGGATGATGATTTTGGCAAGGTTACTTTACGTTTTTATCATATTTATAAAGGCATTACTGACCGCTGCAAACTGGGTAACCGTTTAAGAATTTTTGGTGAAGTGCGGGTTGGTGCGCGCGGTCTGGAAATGTATCATCCCGAACTGCAAGTCATTACTGAGGACACACCTTTACCTCAAACCCAGCTCACGGCAATTTATCCGGCGACTGAAGGCCTGACCCAGCCAAAAATACGGGATTATATTCAGCAGGCCTTGGCTCAATACAGCGATCATCTGCCTGAATTGCTGCCAGCAAAATTTAGCAATGGTTATGCGCTGAAACAGGCACTGGAATATATCCATCACCCGCCAGTCAATGCCAATATGCTGCAACTAGCACAAGGCTCACATCCTGCACAGCAGCGCCTGATCTTTGAAGAACTGGTAGCGCATCAGATCAGCCTATTGACACGTCGGGCCTTCATCCAGCAGGTCGAAGCGCCTTCATTTGCGCCCAGTCAGACCTATGCCAAACAGCTTTTAGCCAGTCTGGCGTTTGAAATGACCGCTGCGCAAAAACGTGTATCCAGAGAAATTGCACAGGATTTAACAAGCAATAAACCGATGTTGCGTCTGGTGCAAGGCGATGTCGGCGCGGGTAAAACACTGGTGGCCGGTGTAACGGCCTGCCATGCGTTAGAGGAAGGCTGGCAAGTTGCATTGATGGCGCCTACCGAGATTCTGGCCGAGCAGCATTATCTGAACTTTAAACGCTGGTTTGAGCCTTTGGGCTTAAATGTAGCCTGGCTTTCCGGCAAGCAGAAAGGTAAAGCTCGCGCCGCAGTGGAACAGGTGATTCGGGATGGCAGCGCTCATCTAGTCATCGGGACGCATGCCCTATTTCAGGAAAATGTCGAGTTTGCCAAACTGGGTCTGGTGATTATTGATGAACAGCATCGCTTTGGTGTGGATCAACGTCTTGCACTCAGAAATAAAGGTCTAGATGGTATGTCACCGCATCAACTGGTGATGACTGCGACTCCGATTCCACGCACACTGGCCATGTCGGCCTATGGAGATCTGGATACCTCGGTGATTGACGAGCTGCCGCCGGGCCGTACCCCGATTCAGACCGTGACCATTCCATTAGACCGGCGCGAAGAAGTCTTGCAACGGATTGCCAGCAACTGTGCTGAAGGTAAGCAGGCCTACTGGGTGTGTACACTGGTAGAACAGTCCGAAACTTTAGACGCCCAAGCTGCAGAAGCCACTTTCGCTGAAATTCGCGAGCGCTTTCCTGCGCTGAATATCGGACTGGTACATGGCAAGATGAAAGCCGATGAAAAACAGGCGGTAATGCAGCAGTTTAAAAATAATGAATTACAGCTCCTGATTGCCACCACCGTGATCGAAGTCGGGGTAGATGTACCCAATGCTTCCATCATGGTAATTGAAAATGCTGAACGTCTGGGCCTATCTCAATTGCATCAGTTACGGGGCCGGGTCGGTCGTGGCGCCAAAGCCAGTTTCTGTGCCCTACTGTATAAACATCCGCTGTCTCAAAATGGTCAGGAACGCTTAAGAATCATGCGCGAAACTAATGATGGTTTCATGATTGCCGAGAAAGACCTGGAATTGCGTGGCCCAGGTGAACTGCTTGGAACCAAACAGACTGGCGACATGAATTTCCGTGTGGTCAAACTGGAACGTGATGATCACCTGCTCAATCAAGCACATTATGTGGCCCAGCAGATGCTCAAGGATTATCCCGATCAGGCGGAGGCATTATTGCAACGCTGGCTACCGGAAGCACCGCGCTATGCCTATGTTTAAATTACTGCAACACGGAAAATCCTGGCTGAGCTGCTTACAGCCCTGTCAGCTCTGTCTAACCGATCATCAAACCATTCATTCAGTCTGTGAAGATTGCTGGCGACAATTACCCTGGGCACATCAAACCATTCAACGGCAGGAAATGCAGTTCCAGATTGCCTGCGACTATGCCTATCCGATGGACCGGCTGATTCAACTGTTTAAATATGAACAGAAGCTGCATTTGCAAAATTTACTGGCAGGTGTGCTGTTAAGTTTAGACCTACCTAAAGTCAGTGCGATAGTACCGATGCCGATCTCGAATGAGCATCTGGCTGAGCGCGGTTATAATCAATCTCTAGTGCTGGCCAAACATGTGGCAAAACAGTTGAATGTACCCATCTGGCAACCTGTTCGACGAATGAAACAACACTCGCAAAAGGGCCTAAGCCGGCTGGAGCGGATTGAAGACATCCAATCACAATTCCAGATCAGTACCATTTCCAAGCTGCGTTACCGTCGGGTGCTGATTATTGATGATGTGGTGACGACCGGCAGCTCGATTCGAGCACTGAGCCAAACACTTGAACAACTGGGCTGTCAAAAAGTTTATGCAGCCTGTCTGGCAGGTGCTCAAATCTGAAAATTTAAGCTTGGGCGAGTAACTGCGACTTCACCCAAGGAATCACAATTTCAGTGGTCAAGGGTGCGAGTCGTAGCTCTTTTTCATCCAGATCGACCCATTTCATTTCGGCAATTTCCGCTTCAATTTTTGGCGCTTGATCTAGACTTACCCAATAGACATAACTCACCAGTTGATGATCAGGTTCATTTGCCGTCTGGGTTTCAAAACGCCCAATGAATTGCTGAATCTGCGCCTGTGTGCCAATTTCTTCCTGAATTTCACGCAACATCGTTGCTTCTGGTGCTTCATTTGGCTCCAGCTTGCCACCAACCTGCATAAAGCAGGATGTCCCTTTTTTGCGAACCACCAGCAGTTGCTGCGCTTCATTTAAAATAATGGCTGCAGCCACCGTAATCACGTTCATTTATTTTCTACAAATCATGCTGTGGACAGCTTATTTTACAAGATCGGTCTGATCGACCATACCCCATTTCGCTTCGGGCGACTGATAACTTTCAAATTGGCGCAGAATATCATCCAGATTATCACTAACGATTAAAGCATCGCTAAATCGCGCTTTGGTAAAACCTTTCTCGGTGGTCATATGGATAAATTTGAGTAAATCATCATAGAAACCATCGACATTTAAAAAAGCACAAGGCTTTTTATGAATTCCCAACTGTGCCCAGGTCCATTGTTCAAAAATTTCTTCCAGCGTTCCTGCACCACCCGGAATGGCAATAAATCCCTGTGCCAGTTCCGACATGCGGGTTTTACGTTCATGCATATTATCGACCACAAACAGCTCGGTAATATGCGGATGCGCCAGTTCACGATTGACCAGCTGTCTTGGAATTACGCCAATCACCTTGCCACCAGCAGCCAAAGCACTATCAGCAATAATGCCCATTAAACCGGAGCGACCACCGCCATAGACCAGCGTCTGATGCCTTGCTGCCAAGGTCTGGCCAACTTTTTCGGCAATCTGGGCATAGAGAGGATCTGAGCCCAGTGCTGAACCACAAAAAATTGCGATAGAATTCATCATTTCACTCTCCAATTGACGCTATATTGTACGAAATTGCTGCAAGCGCGTTTTTTCCAAAAATAACTGCTTAATATCAGTGTTTTTATTCAATTCCTTGTCTAAAATACACCCATTCCAATTCACATACTGCGCCAGGGAGAAAAGACAGCATGCTTGAAGCCTTTTACGCCACAGAGCGCGGTAGCTTAGAAGATATCACGATTAACGGTGATTTCGACCTGCATCCAGATTTAGTATGGCTTGATCTGATTGCACCTTCACAAGAAGAGCAGCAATGGATTCTAGATGCCTATGCACAAAACTTACCGACCTTAAAATCGCTGGAAGATATTTCCTCGAGTGCCCGATTTTACCGTGATGATGACGGTATTTTGCATATCAGTACCTATTTTTTAACCAAAAATAAAAACTATCAGGTCGAGAACGAAAACGAAGATGAATCCAGCATGCTGGCGACGGTACAAACTGTGGCATTTATTCTGCATAAGGACCGTCTGTTTACCTTGCGTGGCGAAAAGCTGGTGGCCTTTCGTGCCTTCCGGGCCCGTGCGCGCCGCAATGATTATGAAATCGATTATAAAGATCCAACCTGGATTTTATTGGGTCTGCTCGAAGCCAAACTGGATGAACTGGCCGACATTCTGGAAGACGTCCATAAAGATTTAGAGAAATATTCAACTGAAGTGTTGAATAACCGCCATCGCGAGCAGATTCTTGATCTGGATGACATGATTACCCGTCTGGCTCAACTGGAAGATATGCTCGGTAAAGCGCAGCTCTGTCTGATCGATTTGCGTCGTGTTCTGACTTTCCTGTCTCGTCCACGCGCCTTGGGCAGTCATATTTATGATGCGGATATCCGAGAACTCAGTGAAGATGTGCGCTCGCTGGTGGAGCATGATGCCTTCCTGTTCCAGAAAGTGCGCTTCCTGCTCGATACCACGTCCGGATTCATTAACACGGAACAGAACGATACGATTCGTCGATTCTCGATCCTGCCAAGTATGCTTGCACCGCCGATGCTCATTGCCAGTATTTATGGCATGAATACCGAAGTTCTGCCTTTTGCACAAGGCTCCATGAGCTTCATTATGGTCAGTATTATTTTGATCGGCTTTTTGATCGGGCCATTGATTTACTTTAGATGGAAGAAATGGATTTGAGCGAGCTTTAAAGCACTGCTTTTAAAGCGAAGCGCAAGAAACGCTCCTAATCTGACCCATGCTTATTTGAAAAACAATAAAAAAGCACCTTTCGGTGCTTTTTTATTTACTGAATGATCTGTAAATCATCCTGTAAATGGCAGGCCTGAATGATATTTATCATTTTAGCAGGTACAGCTTTAAACTGTAGTCCTTGCGCTTGAGGCGTCTGGCGCAACCAGCGCACCAATACTGCCAAAGCCAAAGTACTACCACTTTCAAGCCCAGCCAGATTAACCACAAGCGGAAACTTGGTTTGTGACTGAACCACACGCAGACCATTTAAGTAATAGTCCTGTGCATTGTCATAGTCAATCTTGCCTGAAACCTGTAGTTCCTGATCATTGAATGTAATCACGGCTCACCTGTTTGATTATTTCTTGTCGATTGCAGCTTCTGCATCCGGTTTAAAGTTAGCAATTGCTTTATCAATATTACCGCCATTACGTTTTACCGTCGCAGCAAACTGGTTACGGAACTGCAAACCCAAGTCAATACCCGATACGTTGATATTGCGGATTTTCCATTGTGAACCCTTGTCCACCAGCTGGAATGCTACTGGAATTTTCTCGCCCTTGTTATTAAAGTCGATGGTCACGACAGGGTTTTTGCTGTTGCTGGCCTTGTATGGACGCACGCTATAGGTCTGATTACTAAACTTGGAAAATGCAGAACCATAATTTTCAATGAGCGTTTCACGGAAATTCTTTTCAAACTGCGCGCGCTGTGCAGCAGTACTATACTGGTTCGTCGCATAAGTCCCCATCACAATACGCGTGAAAGACTGTGAATCAATGTATGGATCCAGATTCTGGCGGACAATCGCTTTTACCAGCGCCGGATTGTTCTGCAATTTTGCATTATCAGCTTTGAGGCGCTCAATCAAACCATCTGCCACTTTTTTAATAAAAGCAGGTGGTGCTTCAGACGGTGCAGCAAACACTGTACCAGCAACCATTGTTGAAAGAATGCTTGCAGCAAGCGTTTGTTTTACTAAAGTCTTCACTCAAATCTCCTCAATCTATTATTCAACAAATGCAGGTTCTGCATCTGTTGTTTCTGAAAATGCAGCTTCTTCTGAGGCACTTTCCTGACTATCTGACGATTTTCCGGCACCACCGGTAATAAATTTCGTCACTAAATCTTCAATTTCCATGGTGCCTTGAGTGTTCGCAATCTGCTCACCACGTTTCAAGTAAGTCAGACCGCCACCTGGAATAATTTTCAGATACTTTTCACCCAATAAACCATTTGTTGCTACCATAATGTAAGCATCTTCATCAATATTGGTGATGGATTTCATGTTGTCTAATAGTTGTTTTTCCATGTCTTTTTGTTGCGCAGGGGTAGCCGCAGTATAGTCTGAACTATAACGTAACTCTTCCAGTGCTTCCTGCTGAACCTGCTTTAACTGCTCAGCATTAAATGAGGTCAATGAGCCATCCAGGGTCATATGCACGGTTGCCAGACGCGTCACTGGATCCAGGGTAATGTCATCCACCTGCCCCACTTTCACACCACTCAATGCCACTTTGGCACGCGGCTTAATCCCATTTACATTTTCAAAAGTCGCTGTCATTTTATAGCTGTCGGAAATATTGTGTCCGACCAGACCACTGACACGCATTGCTAGGAAAAATAAGGCAATACCAAACAAAATAACAAAAACACCAACGGCCAGCTCACTAGTACGTGATTTCATTAAACACCTCCGAACATGACCGCAGTCAACACAAAGTCAAAACCTAAAACGCACAGCGAAGAATACACGACTGTACGTGTTGTAGAAGTTGCAATACCTTCCGATGTCGGGACACAGGCATAGCCTTGGTATACCGCAATCCAGGTACAAATTAATGCGAATACAAAACTTTTAATAATGGTGCCATTTAAGACATCTTTATAGAATTGCACGCTGCTTTCCATGCCGCTCCAATAAGCGCCTTCATCGGCACCCAGGAAATCTACCCCGACCATTTTACCGCCCATAATGCCAACTGCGGCAAAGATGACGGAAAGCATTGGCAAGCTAAAAATCCCTGCCCAAAGACGCGGCGAAATCACCCGCTTCAATGGATCGACACCGATCATTTCCATACTGGACAATTGTTCAGTAGCTTTCATCAGGCCAATTTCCGCAGTCAAGGCTGAACCGGCACGTCCTGCAAATAGCAAAGCAGCGACCACAGGTGCCAGTTCACGCAGCAAGGTCAACGCGACCGCTGTTCCTAGCATCGACTCACTACCAAAGGTCGACAAGATGCTAAACATCTGCAAACCAAGCACGGCACCAATAAACAGGCCAGAAACCACAATAATCAGCAGGGACAATACCCCAACCCGATACATCTGATAAATAAACAGCTTTACGCCAAGCCAGGTCGGCATGGAAAATAAAATCTGCAACAGCATCAGGGTCGCGACCCCAATCCCCTGTACACGTTCAATAACGCGTCTACCTAATGCGGCAATTGCATTCATGAACGAACCTCATCACTTAAATAAGCTTGATGACTAAACTGATAATCCACCGGACCTTCTACCGAACCGGTCAGGAATTGCTGTACAAAAGCAGAAGGATGCGCTTTCAGCTCGGCCGGTGTGCCCTCGCCCTGAATTTTGCCTTCTGCCACCACATAGATGTAGTCTGCAATCGATAAAGTCTCTGCAACATCATGCGAAACAATAATCGTGGTCAGATCCAGTGCTTCACGCAATGAACGGATCAGGCGAGTCAATACCCCCATCACAATCGGATCTTGTCCGGCAAAGGGTTCATCGTACATGATCAGTTCAGGGTCCAGCGCAATCGCCCGGGCCAAAGCCACACGTCGGTTCATACCACCAGACAGTTCCGATGGCATCATTTGCTCTGCACCGCGCAAGCCGACGGATTCCAGTTTCAATGCCACGATTTCCTTAATTAGATGTTCTGGCAGTTTGGTATGGGCCCGAATTGGAAACGCGACATTTTCATACACGCTCATATCGGTAAACAAAGCACCGCTCTGAAATAGCATACCCATCCGTGCACGTGCTGAAAAAAGTTCGGAACGTGACATCGAGGCAATATCTTTGCCATCCAATAAGACCTGACCATGCTCAGGCGTCAGCTGCCCACCGATCAATCTTAATAAGGTAGTTTTACCAGTTCCGGATGGCCCCATAATGGCGGTAATCTGCCCACGACGAATATTTAAACTCACGTCGTCATAAATCACGCGCTCGCCTCGTTTGAAGCTCAAATTCTTGACTTCAATCAAAGACTGAGTATCTCGCGCTGTTTGATTTTTCATAGCTGAGTTTATTCCTACATTTTTTCAGCATGCATACTATAAAGGAACGAAGTTCAAAATGTTAGCAGTTGAAAAAGGTGGGTGAATATCATAAAAAGATGACAATAATGGATTATTTCGTGTTTTTTATAATAAAAATATGTACTTAGGCTTAAAATGACTAGATTGATTAATTAAAAACACTGTATAAATAATAGATAATATTACATAAAATCAAAGTCAATGCGATATATGGCATATACACCTCTATCAATTGAGATCGAAGAGCTAAGCTTTTCATATTAATAATTATCATAACCCTGACAAAACATGATTTAGTAGACATTTTACGTTAAAAAGCAAAAAACTCAATGCATAAAAAAAACCGGTATTTCTACCGGTTTTTTATCTTCATCTAGCGACTGAATTAGTCGTTAAATTTACGACGTGGACGATCTTCACCACCGAACGAACGTTCACCACGTGGCTTGTCATCAAAGTTGCGACGTACTGGACGATCACCGAAATCACGCTTTGGACGGTCATCACCGAATGAACGCGCTGGACGATCACCGAAACCACCTTCACGACGTGGAGCTGGACGATCACCAAAATCACGTTTTGGACGATCACCATAACCACCTTCACGAGCTGGTTTGTAGTCTACACGGTTGCCACGGTTGTCATCATTAGAGCGAGGACGGTCACCAAAACCACCTTCACGACGTGGAGCTGGACGATCACCGAAGTCACGCTTTGGACGGTCATCAAACGAACGTTGTGGACGATCACCGAAACCGCCTTCACGACGTGGAGCTGGACGATCACCGAAGTCACGCTTTGGACGGTCATCAAACGAACGTTGTGGACGATCACCGAAACCACCTTCACGACGTGGAGCTGGACGATCACCAAAGTCACGACGTGGACGATCTTCGCCAAATGCTGGACGTTCGCCACGAGGTTTGTCATCGAAGCTACGACGTGGACGATCATCACCGCCTTCACGACGTTTGAAGTTGCTTTCGCCTTCAAAACGACGACCGCCACCGAAACCACCACGACCGCCATCACCACGACCGCCATCACGACGACCGCCATCACGGCCACGACCGCGACCAGCGCCATCACGGCTACCACGTGCAGGAGGTGGAGATGGCTCAAGACCTTCAATTTCAGATACGTTTAGACGCGCATCAAGGAAGTCTTCTAAAGCACGGATTTTACCGCGTTCACGGTAAGTCGCCAAAGTAATTGCTTTACCAGTACGACCCGCACGACCTGTACGACCGATACGGTGTACATAGTCTTCGTTCTTCATTGGAAGACCGAAGTTGATGACGTGTGAAATTGTTGGTACGTCAAGACCACGCGCTGCAACGTCAGTTGCAACCAAGATCTTCGCACGACCTTCACGGATGCTGCGTAAACGACGGTTACGAACAGTTTGTGGCATAGCACCGTGAAGTGCTACAACTGATAGACCTGCTTCAGCAAGTTCTTCAGCCAACATATCTGTGTCTTCTTGAGTTGACGCAAATACTACTGCTTGATCAACGTCTTCTTCGTTCAACCAGTGAGTAAGAAGTTTTTTCTTGTGCTCGAAACCGTCAGTCCAATGCAAAGTCTGAGTAATATCAGTATTTGTAGAGTGACCAGTTTCGATCGAAATACGCATTGGATCATTCATCATGCGTTCTGCAAGTGTAATGATACGTGGTGCAAAAGTCGCAGAGAACATAAGAGTCTGTTTGCGGTTTGCAGCCAATTCACCAATTGCTTCTAAGTCTTCAGAGAAACCTAGGTCAAGCATACGGTCAGCTTCATCGACGATTAACGCGTCAACTTTATCCAATTTGATTTGACGACGATTTACCAAGTCCAGTAGACGACCTGGAGTTGCAACAACAACTTGCGCGCCTTTTAACTGTTGAATTTGCTTACCAAAAGGCATACCGCCCATGATTGCCGCAATACGAACACCTTTCATGTGACGTACAAATGCGATTGCGTCTTGACATACCTGTTGTGCCAATTCACGAGTCGGTGAAATCACCAAAATATTCGGTTGAGTAACCGCTTTCATACGGTCTTTAAACGGCACTAATGTATCTTGGTTTGCCAACGCATTTAACGTAGGCAGTAAGAATGCAGCAGTTTTACCAGAACCTGTTTGGCTTGACACAAGAAGGTCTTTGCCTTCAAGCGCAGCTGGAATCGCTTGTTCTTGTACAGGAGTAGGAGTAGTAAAGCCTAAAGCGTCGAGAGCCTGGGTTAGAGATTCGTCGAGGGAAAAATCAGCAAAAGTTTTGCTCATAGAGAGTATTCACCCTGAAGTGGGTGCTCCATTTAATAAATAACAATTATGGACATCGGCAAAAAGCGGCACAGCAAATAATGCTGAAAATATTAGGATTCAGCAGCGATCCGAGTAACGACGATGTGGATATAACGCACGCATGATTACGGCCGCAAACCTGAAGGAATCGCTTAAGCGATTGGGGCGCGAAGGATATGTCCTCTCTATGGACAGCACGCGCATACAATGATTAGAAGATAGTGTTCAGGTAAAGAACAGAAATTAAGTGCGTGGCGGAATTATAGCAGAATATTCCACAATGTCATTAAGTTTTAAAACTAATTTTCCTCTTTCATAATTTATCTATATATTTCTAATACTTAAAATACAATAAAAAATGTAACAGTCGGTATAAAAAGTTACTTTTCGCCAATTCACCTGATATTTCCAGTATTCAAGCAAAGATCAACAACTTTATATCAGTAACTAGTGACCTAGATTCCCATGCATAAAAAAGGCATCCCGAAGGACGCCTTTTCTCAATATTAGATCTGATTCATCTAAACCCGATTATTTTGCTGCTTCGCCCCAAGCAGGAACAACTGCTTGCATTAAAGGCTTAAGCATTTTCATTGAACAAGCCAAAACTTGACCATTTTCCATAGAGTCGCTACCACCACGTGCATCAACTACAGTACCGCCTGCTTCTTTCACGATCAATTCGCCAGCTGCGATATCCCAAGGCTTTAAACCAAGTTCGAAATAACCATCGAAACGACCTGCAGCAACATAGGCTAAATCCAATGCTGCAGAACCTGAACGACGATATTGCGCGCCAGCTTCAGTTACGTTTAACAGGGTTTGAAAATGATTCTTGGCATAAGACACAACTTCACCATTACGCTTGGCACGATAAGCGTGACCAACAGCCATAAAGGTATTTTCCAGGCTGTCTTTTACATTCACACGAATACGGCGCTGGTTCATCATGGCACCACGACCACGACTGGCAGAGAATAGCTCATCTTTCACCGGGTCATAAATCACCCCGTGTTGAGTAATGCCTTTGTGCTGAACTGCGATAGAGATACAGAAATGCGGGAAACCGTTAATGAAGTTTAAAGTACCATCTAGCGGATCGATCACCCAACACCAATCGGCGTCATGACCTTTACCTTCCTGATAGCCAAACTCTTCACCAAGGAAACTGTGATTTTTATAGCTTTTACGTAGGGTATCGATGGTCAACTGTTCCAAATAACGGTCTACACGCGTTACCGGACCATCAAT
Source organism: Acinetobacter sp. CIP 102136 (assembly GCF_000369685.1). Classification (GTDB taxonomy): domain Bacteria; phylum Pseudomonadota; class Gammaproteobacteria; order Pseudomonadales; family Moraxellaceae; genus Acinetobacter; species Acinetobacter fasciculus. Next base: position 453,782 of record NZ_KB850140.1, on the reverse strand, counting down.
TCCTTTTTCTTCGACTTGTAGATCGAGTTTATGACGATTCTGATGCGCTTTTAAAAGCTCTTGACCAACTAACTGAGCCGCACGCGCAGCCATCACCACCATAGGTTCCATTGAACACCCACTACAAATTTGAAGACACTGATAAAGAATAATGCATAAAAGCCCCGACATCTTAGCAAATATCGGGGCTTTTTTGGGAAAAATGTGTCTAAAATTTTTAAGAACTTATGACAAAGCGCTTTGCCCTAAGCTGGACCAAGCCTGATTGATCGATTTTTCAATACCTTGCGCATCAAGACCAGCCTGCTGCAACATCTGGGTATGGGTGGCCTGTGCCATAAACGTATCATCCAGACCCAGATTCAGCATCGGTTTGACAATCTGCGCTTCTGCCAGATATTCATTCACCGCACTGCCTGCTCCGCCCATGATGGCATGTTCTTCAACCGTCACAAACAGACTGGTACTTAAGGCCAGATCATCGAGCATTTGAGTATCCAGTGGCTTGACAAAACGCATGTTAACCACACGCACACCAATCTCATGTTTTACTGCAAAGGCTTCAGCAGCATCGACTGCAGCCTGTACCCGGCTACCAAACGCCAGCACAGAAATATATTCGTCATACTGCCCGTTAAAACTGGCCACAATTTCCGCCTGACCGATTGGAATCTCGATCATTTTTTGCTGGATCTCGACGCCCAGTCCATTGCCACGCGGATAACGTACGGCTGCAGGTCCTGGATACAAATACGCAGTATGCAGCATTTGACGGCATTCATTTTCGTCTTTTGGCGCCATGATCACGATATTCGGGATAGTCCGCATATAGGCATAGTCATAAGCACCGGCATGCGTCGGACCATCTTCACCGACCAGACCGGCACGATCAATACCAAAGGTAACATCTAGATTCTGCAAGGCTACATCGTGTACCAGCTGGTCATAACCGCGTTGCAAGAACGTCGAATAAATCGCCACGACCGGCTTTAAGCCTTCACAGGCCATACCAGCAGCCAAGGTAACTGCATGCTGTTCGGCAATCGCCACATCAAAGAAACGTTCCGGATATTCTTTGGCAAATTTGACCATGCCTGAACCTTCGCACATGGCGGGAGTAATCGCGAGCAAGCGTGTGTCTTGTGCCGCTTCATCGCAAAGCCATTGCCCAAATACATCCGAATATTTCGGCGCAGTATTGCTGGCAGCAACGGCATTGAGTTTGCTAATCGCGTGATACTTGATTTGATCCGATTCTGCCGGAGCAAAGCCCTTGCCTTTTTTAGTATAGACATGAATCAGGCGTGGGCCTTTACGCTTTTTCAGCGCATTAAAGACATGCACCAGCTGTTTGACATCATGACCATCGTACGGGCCAAAATAGTCAAAGCCGATGGCTTGGAATAAGTTATCTGCAGCATCGGTTGCTGCACTGTGCAAACGCGAGTTATACAACCATTCTGGATGTGGCTGTACATATGCCTCACCCTGCTCGGTAACATTAACGAACTCACCGCGCTCCCAAATGGCAGCCAGATGTTTGGCAAAACCACCGGTACTGCAAGAAATCGACATATCATTGTCGTTCAGCACCACCATCAGATCAGCACTGTGTGCCACGGCATCATTCAAAGCTTCAAAAGCCATACCTGCCGTCATGGCGCCATCGCCAATAATCGATACCACTTCACACGGCTTGTTCTGATAACGACGTGCCAGCGCCATACCTAGGCCAGCAGAAATCGCCGTCGAAGAATGCCCTACCCCAAAGGTATCAAATTCAGATTCTTCACGAGCCGGAAACGCAGCCAGACCATCTTTGGCACGAATCGTGGTGAGCTGTTCACGACGACCAGTCAACACTTTATGCGGATAGGCCTGATGACCTACATCCCAGATCAGGCGGTCATGCGGTGTATTAAAGCAATAATGTAAAGCCACGGTGAGTTCAATCACACCGAGATTGGCACCAAAATGTCCGCCACTTTGCCCGGCAGCATACAAAATGAATTGACGTAACTCATCCGCCACTTGTTCTAGCTGGCTTTGCTCGAGTGCACGCAGTTGCTCAGGATGATTGATCGCATCAAGCAACGGTGTTACAGGGCGTTGAGTTGGGATTTCTGTATACAGCATATTATGGCAAAGCCTTCTAAAGCCTGGCAAATCTAAAGCTAGGTCAATGGGGAGTACCCGATCATATAGCTGAATTGTAGCAGCTTCAATTCAGCTACGCTTCTAGCGATGCAATATTAAACAATGATCTCGTCGGGGTGAAAAAATTGCAGCCTACGATTATCCTGAATAATCTTACTATTTATCAACTATTATCGTTCGCTTTCTACAAAAAAGAAAATCTATTGCAGAATTTCGACTTTGCAATTCTACCAATGTTCAAGCATTACGCTATACTTTAGCCAATTTCAGGATTTAACGGGTTCAGCTGTGCCAATCGAATTTGTCGCAACGTCAAGATTACCTACCGCTCACGGTGAATTTAAAATTACTGTATTTCAAGACCCTAAGACTGGCGAAGAACATGTCGCACTTTCCAAAGGACTTGAAGAAGTATCAGATGAGCCTGTAGTGGTGCGTGTGCATTCTGAATGTTTAACCGGTGATGCCTTTGCTTCACTCAAATGCGACTGTGGCCCGCAATTGCAAGCGACTTTAAAACTGATCAATGAATTAGGCCGCGGAGTCATTCTGTATTTGCGTCAGGAAGGTCGTGGCATTGGCCTGACCAATAAAATTCGCGCTTATGCCCTGCAAGATCAGGGACATGACACCGTAGATGCCAATTTAATGCTGAACCTGCCAGCAGATGCACGTCAGTATGATATGTGCAGCATCATGCTGGATCATTTACAGGTGAAAGCAGTACGCCTGGTGACCAATAACCCTTCTAAAATTGAGGCTTTAAAAGCCCAGGGAATTAACGTGATCGATCGTGTGCCTTTGACTGTGGGTTTAAACCCTTTTAATGAACAATATCTCAAGACCAAGCACGAACGCATGGCACATCTTTATAAAAAAGATGATTTTTAATATTTTTAAAACCCTGTCCTACCTTATTTTAACTTAACCACTCCAAACCTCCCTTTCTTGCGCTTCGACTTAAAGCAATGCTTAAGTCTTGCTCGGGGAGGTTTTCCCTATCTTTCTTAAAAATGGGGTTAGGGGAAGATTAAATCGTCATCGAGAAAATCCGGTTCTCCGGTATGCGTCGCTTTAAACGTAAATCAAAAGCCATACAAATATTGCGTACAAATGGTTTCCCTTTCTCCAGAATCGTGACTGACGAGTCTGAAAATTGAATCAAACCATCCTGTGCCATTTCCTCAAGCTGTTCCAAAACCTCATCAATTTCAGGGAAAAGCATCTCGGAATTTTCCCATGAGGTGCTAAAGCTGCACATCAAATTTAGAATATGTTGCCGGATGATCAAATCTTCCTGATTTAAGACATGTCCTTTAAATACCGGAATTTCATTGCGCGCCAGGCATTCATAATATTCTTCAATGGTTTTCACATTCTGCGCAAAGCTGTACCAGCTATCACTGATTGAAGAAATGCCTAGCCCAATCATCACCTGGGTTTTAGAGGCTGTGTATCCCATAAAGTTGCGGTGCAATGTTCCCGCTTGAAAGGACTGGTACATCGCATCTTTCTCTAAGGCAAAATGATCCATACCGATTTCATGATAGCCATGTGCCAGAAGTTTCTTTTTACCCGCTTCATAGCATTCCCGTTTGATCGCATCTTTGGGCACATCGGCATCTTTAAAACCGCGCTGACCATTACCTTTAATCCAGGGCACATGTGCATAGCTATATAAAGCCAGACGGTCCGGCAAGAGCGAATTGGTTTGTTCAATAGTATTTAAAACATCATCCAGACTCTGAAATGGCAGACCAAAGACCAGATCATGGGAAATCGATTCATAGCCAATTTCTCGCGCCCATTCGGTCACCTGTTTAACATTTTCATAAGGCTGAATCCGGTGAATCGCCTTTTGCACGGTTTCGTTATAATCCTGCACACCATAACTGACCCGACGAAAACCCAGGTCATACAATCCCTGCAAATGTTCACGCGTAGTATTATTGGGATGACCTTCGAAACTGAATTCATACTCAGGCGCTACGTCTGCTTTGGCCAGAATGCCTTGAATTAGTTGAGCCAGATGTGCCATTGAAAAAAAGGTCGGCGTTCCTCCACCAAAATGAATCTCTTTAATGATGGGCTTTTCTTGTAATAACTCGCAATATAGATCCCATTCTTTCAGCAGTGCCTGAATATAAGGTTGTTCGACTTCATGGCGTTTGGTCACGCGCTTATGACACCCGCAGAAGGTACACAGGCTTTCGCAAAATGGCAGGTGGATATACAAGCTAATGCCTTCGCTTTGATTGGATTCATCAAAAGACTTTTTTAGCGTTTGCTTCCATTGTTCCAGCGAGAAATTCTGCTCTTCCCAATACGGAACAGTGGGATAACTGGTATAGCGTGGCCCGGGAACATTGTATTTTTGAATCAGGGAATTGACCTGTACCGACATGAGACCCACCTATTACCGTCGAGAAATGCTCAAGCCAATGAGCGCTTGTGAGTTATTGTGCTGAGCTTGAAAAAAGAATTCAACCTAGCCATTTAGTCGGATTTAATGATGCATTCTGCTTATGAATAGTGGAATGTAATGTCTGGGCTGATGAATTGCATCACCAAATTAGACCTTAATCTTTGACTGATTTTATGCTTTGATGTCGTTAGTTTTTTATTTCCCTACGAGGGCTCTGATGCAGCATCCTACATCTACGGATATTCAACACGTTCGTGAATTTCTCCTCGACTTGCAGGCACGGATTTGTGCAGCATTAGAACAGCAGGAACGTGCTGGCGGCGGTACGGCCGAATTTATCATCGATGACTGGGAGCGTCCAGAAGGTGGTGGTGGCCGTTCACGTGTTTTGCAAAATGGTACGGTGATTGAAAAAGGTGGGGTAATGTTCTCCCACATCAACATTTCCAAGCTACCTGCTTCTGCGACCGAACGCCATCCCAATATTGCCGGTGCCAAAGCGCAAGCGATGGGGGTATCACTGGTCATCCATCCAAAAAACCCGAATATACCGACTTCGCATGCCAACGTGCGTTTATTTGTGGCTGAAAAAGAAGGCCAAGATCCGATTTGGTGGTTTGGTGGCGGTTTTGACCTGACCCCGTTTTATCCGAATGATGAAGATGTACTGTCTTGGCATCAAACGGCGCATGATCTATGTGCGCCATTCGGCGAAGAGGTTTATCCTGAACATAAACAATGGTGTGATGATTATTTTTATCTGAAACATCGTGATGAACAGCGCGGTGTGGGTGGTTTATTTTTTGATGATCTGAATCAATGGGATTTTGAAACCTGTTTCCAGTATATGCAGGCTGTAGGCAATGGGTATCTGGAAGCCATTCTGCCGATTTTCCAGCGCAATCAGGATAAGCCTTATACCGAAGCACAACGCGAGTTTCAGTTATACCGTCGCGGCCGTTATGTGGAATACAATCTGGTTTATGACCGCGGCACCCTGTTTGGTTTGCAGACTGGTGGCCGGATTGAATCGATTCTGGTCAGCCTGCCCCCGCTTACCGGATGGTCATATCGCCCTGAATGGGATGAAGGCTCACCGGAAAAACGTTTAACAGATTACTACCTGAAACCACATGACTGGTTAACAGAATTAAAATCCAACGCAATGAAATGATACAAACGGCCCTCAAATAGAGGGCTGTTTTAATAGATATATCCTCTATACTGCTGCATAGAAATATCTGATTTGATCGGGGCACCCTATCGCTACATCGATCACATTCCATTTGATGTCTAGTGAGAATAACAATGCATAATCTTCAATTAAATCTACCTGTGTTGGCCTTTTGGCTTTTTTTGGCTCTTGCCATCAGCGCGATGAGTACCGCAATTTTGAGTCACAACCTGATTCTGGATGGCGCCGCTATTCTGGTGAGTATCCTGACTGGGCTTGGGGTTGTTCTCAGTATGGCGCTGATGTTTGCGGAACATATTATGGATATTTGCAGTTCCTAAAATCCTAATAACTTAGCAGTAATTCAAAATCGCGCAGGCTTTAGTCCCTGCGCTTTTTCACGTATATTGATGGCCATTTCCGCACATGGACATTGTGAAATGAGCAAACAATTTGCCGTGATTGGCAACCCGATTGAACAGTCACGTTCTCCAGAATTGCATCATGCCTTTGCTGCTAAAACTGGTGTCGACCTGAATTACACTAAACTTCTGGCGCCACTGGATGGCTTCGTAGCCAACATTCAGGAATTCTTTAGCAATGGCGGTAGTGGCATGAATGTCACCGTACCCTTTAAAGAACAGGCTTTTGCCCACTGTCAGGTGCTGAGTGAACGGGCCAAAATTGCCAAAGCCGTGAATACGCTATGGATGAAAAATGGTGTGCTGCATGGCGACAATACTGATGGTCAGGGACTGGTTGAAGCAATTCGAGCACTAGATTGGCCACTGGAAAATACAGATATTTTAATTATTGGTGCAGGCGGTGCCACGCGTGGTGTAATCTATCCCCTAGCCCAGGCAGGTGCGAAAAAAATCGTGATCGCCAATCGTACCTTGGCACGGGCAGAACAACTGGTCGCTGATCTTCAGAATGCCGTACCGCAAGTCGAATTACAGGCGATTTCACTAGACACTTTAGCCGGTGAATTTGATTTGATGATTAATGCCACTTCTGCCAGTCTCAGCGGTGATGCCCTGGTTTTACCGGAAACGCTACAGTTTAAACGGGCCTATGAAATGGCCTATGGCAAACCTTCTTCCTTTCTGGATCAAGCCAAGGCACGCGGTGTACCGACATCTGAAGGTTTTGGCATGCTGGTCGGTCAAGCAATTGAATCTTTTTACATCTGGAATGGCATCAAACCGGATTTAAAAGAGTTTCTTTAAAACCCCTATCTCTCTAATGAGTTCAGTTCGGGTTGCAACTGCAACCCTTTACTTCCCTCCTACTACTTTTTATAAGCTGAAAAACCATGGATTGGTTTTAATGACATTTTAAAATGAGTTATTTTGCCACCTGAATCCGACCACAATTCATACAAAAATATACTGGACAAATCACCTTTTAACTCATTAAATTCCATTGATATAACAAGTTTTTAATCTTCCTGTAATGTAAACACCTAATGATGAAATTCGATGATTTCATTCATTAGCCTTAAAAATCGATTCGCTTTTCTGACATTTTTATTCACTGAATTCATCAATGTTTTTTTATCCCGAATGTGAATAATCAAAGAATCGATACAGATAATCCAAAACTAATTTCAATCAGGATTAAACGCATGCCAGCATATAAAGCCCCTTTACACGACATTCGCTTCCTTATGAATGAAGTGCTTGACTACCCTGCGCACTACCAGAATTTGTCGAATGGTGAATATGCCGATGCCGACACGGTAGATATGATCTTAGAAGGCGCTGCAGATTTCTGTGAAAATGTACTGTCGCCGTTGAATCAAAGCGGTGATGAAGAAGGCTGTCATTTTGAAAATGGCGAAGTAAAAACACCGAAAGGCTTTAAAGAAGCTTACGACCAGTTCGTACAAGGTGGCTGGCAAGGTCTGTCTTATCCTGAAGAATTTGGTGGCCAAAACCTGCCAATGTCTTTAAACCTGATCAAATCGGAAATGATGGGGACTGCAAACTGGTCATTCCAGATGTATCCGGGTTTAAGTGTGGGTTGTATCAACACTATCATGCAATATGGTACCGATGAGCAGAAAAACACGTATCTGCCTCACTTAGTTGCAGGAACTTGGGCGGGCACCATGTGTCTGACTGAGCCACAATGTGGTACGGATCTGGGGCAGGTTAAGACCAAAGCAGAGCCGAAAGAAGATGGCAGCTATGCGATTTCAGGCACCAAAATCTTTATTTCTGCAGGTGAGCACGACCTGACTGAAAATATCGTACATATCGTACTGGCACGCCTTCCAGATGCACCGCAAGGTACCAAAGGGATTTCTCTGTTTATCGTACCAAAATTTATTGCTGCGGCAGATGGTGGGATCGGTGAGCGTAATCCAGTGAACTGCGGTTCGATTGAACACAAAATGGGGATTCGCGCTTCAGCAACGGCTGTACTGAATTTTGATAATGCGACTGGCTACCTGATTGGCGAACCGAATAAAGGCTTGCACGCTATGTTCACCTTTATGAACACGGCGCGTATTGGTACTGCGATTCAGGGTATTTGTCATGCTGAACTGTCGTTCCAGGGTGCTTTACCTTATGCTAAAGAACGTATGTCAATGCGTGCCTTGTCTGGCAAAAAAGATCCAGAAAAAGTGGCGGATGCGATCATTCATCATGCCGATGTACGCCGTATGCTGTTGACGCAAAAAGCCATTGCTGAAGGTGGCCGTGCCATGATTTATCATGCAGCAAAAATTGCCGACAACATGAATGATGCTTTGCTGCGTGGCGATACTGCAGCATTTGAACAGCATGATGACCATCTTGGGTTCTATACTCCAATCCTGAAAGGCTTCCTGACCGAAATGGGTTATGAGGCATCAAATCACGGTATGCAAGTCTTCGGTGGACATGGCTATATCAAAGAATGGGGCATGGAACAGATCGTACGTGACTCACGTATCTCTACCCTGTATGAAGGCACAACAGGTGTTCAGGCACTGGATCTGATTGGCCGTAAAGTGCTGTTGACATCAAAAGGTAAAGTTATTCGTGATTACACTGCTGAAATCCTGAAATTCTGCGGTCAGCATGCACGTAATAAATATATGCGCCGCTTTGCCTGGGATTTAACCAAGCTCTGTGCACAGTGGAATGCACTAACTGTGCGTATCATGCTGGCTGCACGTAAGGACCGCGACATCGTTTCTTCTGCGTCAGTCGATTTCCTAATGTTCTCCGGTTATGTGATGATGGCCTACTTCTGGGCACAGCAAGCTGCAGTCGCTTCAGCCAAACTAGCTTCTAATGACGGTACGGAAGTTCCAGAATTCTATAAAGCGAAAATCAAAACTGCTGATTTCTACTTTGAACGTATTCTGCCACGTACTCAAGGTCATGCTGAAGCGATGGTGAATCCCTCTAAAACCATGACGGCACTCGCTCCAGAACACTTTAGCTTTGACTATTAAGTTGTAAATTGAGTTAAAAAGAGCGCTTCGGCGCTCTTTTTATTGACGCAGACGCCCTTGTTTAACTTAAAAAACCTTTCTGGATAGAAAATGTACAAATTTAATTTTATATTTTTCAACATCCTAATAAATTAGCCAAATAAAACGCTTGTATATCTCAAAATAAGCGGTATGATAATCCCAACTAGAAAAATTCTTGTTTTGGTTAGTCTTCTTTTAAGTATCGCAGTTTTAGTCATAAACCTTCGTATTACAGATCAAAAAGCTCCATCCTTTTTATTTTTCAAAGTTACAGTTAGTCATCTGAAATTTTGGCTATAAATTCATACGATTCAATAGGTTATATTATGTCTAATACAGTTAACGGTACAGTAAAATGGTTCAACGAAACTAAAGGTTTCGGTTTCATTCAACAAGAATCAGGTCCAGACGTTTTTGCTCATTTCAGCGAAATCACTGGTTCAGGTTTCAAAACTTTAGTTGAAGGCCAAAAGGTCTCTTTCAGCGTAGCTCAAGGTCAAAAAGGCCCGACAGCTGTAAATATCGTTGCTCTATAATTTAGAAGCAAGATATTGAAAAAAGCACTCTTAGAGTGCTTTTTTTGTGCCTATCATTTCTCTCATACCGCTCGCTTTTAAAGATCATTGGGTTGTTCTAAAAACCGGTGTGCTCTATGCCAGGCTAAAAATACCGGATCAGGGGCAAAACGTTTTGGTACGTCGATTCGTTTACCGTGATAAAGTTTTAAATAGACGTATAAACTCGCATCTTGCTTGGCTTGATTCGCAAGACACACTTTAAGCCCTTTATCTAGCGTGATAAATCCCTGATCGAAAGCTTGATCCAATAAAGAAGATAAACAAATTCCATTACGCGGATTTCTTCTATGTACCTGATTTTCAGACCAAGGTACGATATGAGAAGCCACTAAAAAGGCTTTGGTCTTAATACCAGAGATTGCACATTGATATTGATAATTAAGTTTAACTTGTAAAGCAAATTCCTGGTGTGGCGAACCGCGAACTTTTACATTGGCATATTGATCTTCAACACTATAATCGAGGATTTCTTGACGTAAATGCGTATCTAACAAAGCATCCTGTTTTTCGCCTATTCCTGCTAATTTAAGTAATCGCCAAAAATCATCTGCCGTGATCTCATTCATGCCATATTGTTGAAAAAAATGTTCCCAAGTATTTCCGCGTGGTTTAAAAGTCCATTGAAAATCTTCCAAATCGGACTGCAGAATAGGATCTATAAAACGTATACCATCGATCACTTCCGCAAAGACCGGTTTGGTTCGGCGTTTTTGATGATTTTGAGGAATGGCAGTAGGTGCAATAATCTTGGCTATACGGCCTGCACCATAAAGATAGAATTGATTTTTAATTTCAGAGGCTTTTTGCGGTCGTCGATATAAAAAGAAATCCCCTTCCCTGACTCGATTATATTTAGACTGATCCCAATGATATTCTTTAAAGTCCCGATCTTCATAAACCAGATGATCACTTTTACTATCAAAAATAAAGAATCGGGTATTAGTTAAATCCAGCTGTTGAAAATCCCATAATGTATCCACCTGCCCACTCTCTAGAAATTATAATATTCATTTAATTTAATCTTTGAATATTCTCAGAAAACTTCTCTCTAAGAAAGCGTCAATCAGAATTTAGGCATTTTATTTAAGGCAATAAAAAAACCCAATAGAATCCTATTAGGGTTTCTTTTAGAACAATGGGGAAATTAAATAATTAAAGAAATTCTTCCAGTACCGAATTTAAAAAGATATGCCCCTGCTCGGTACATGAAAGACGATCTTGATCATCGACCATTAACTTTCTGTCACGCAAAGAACTCAGCAACTCATTCAAGCGATCCAGACTCAGGCCAGTACGTTCTGCATAGAGCTTGGCTTCCACGCCGTGATTTAAACGTAACGCATTCATCATAAATTCAAATGGCATGTCGGCATCTTCAATCCGCTTAAACTGCACATGCTCGGCAGGTACTTTGGCTAAGTAGTCCTTAGGTAAACGGGTTTTCTGGAACCGATACACGCCATCTGTCTGAGTGACTTTGCCATGTGCTCCGGCGCCAATTGCCAGATAATCACCAAACTGCCAGTAATTCAGATTATGTGCTGAAGGCAGTTCTTTACGCCAAGCCGAAACTTCATAGTTGATAAAACCCTGCGCTTTTAAGTAGAGCTCACCCTGCTCCTGAATATCTTCCAATACTTCATCGACAGGCAAAATCGGTTGAGTCCGGAAAAATACCGTATTTGGCTCAATCGTTAGCTGATACCAGGAAATATGTGTAGCACCCTGTTCCACGGCCAATTTTAAATCATGCAAAGCCTGATCCAAGGTCTGTTCAGGCAAACCATGCATCAAGTCGACATTAATGCGCTGAAAGCCGGCTTCACGTGCTAACCCAATGGCAGAAATCGCATCTTCATTGCTGTGAATCCGTCCCAAACGCTTGAGATGCTCGGTATTAAAACTCTGCACCCCAATCGACAGACGGTTAATTCCGGCCTGTAAATAACCGGCAAACGGATCATGTTCGACTGTGCCGGGATTGGCTTCCAGCGTAATCTCACAGCCTTCAGCAAAGGGAATAACGGCTTTGAGCTGATCAAATAACCATTGATAGCCTGGGGCAGAAATCAGTGACGGCGTCCCCCCACCAATAAAGACACTGTGAATCTGCCGGCCTTGGGCAAAATCGACCTGAGTTTTAAAGTCTTCCACCAGTGCTCGTAAATATTCCTGTTCCAATTCCAGTGATAATTGACCATCCGGAACCGCATGCGAATTGAAGTCACAATAAGGACATTTGCGCACACACCAAGGCATATGAATATATAAGGACAAAGGGACAGCAGCAGGATTCAATTCAGCCAAAGAACTACTCAAAAACGATTACAAGATATAGCCGAATTTTAACATGACTCGGCGGCAACACTGCTAAAATTAAATTTGATCGTGTGATATGCCTAAAAATTTAAATAGAATTAGTCAGTTAAAATTATGAAAATATCTTCTCAACTTATTATTTTACTTCCTTTGGTTTTTGCAATCGGTGTTTTATTGACACTCCAGACTGCAATTAATACACAACTGAAAGAATATTTATATTCTCCTATTCAAGCTGCATTTTTTTCCTTTTTGATTGGTACAATAGTGCTCGCCGTAATCGTACTTTTTCAGTCCAATCCCAAACCCGGTTTACAGGAATTGATGAGTGTTCCCTGGTATTTATGGCTAGGGGGAATCGTGGGTGTATACGCGATTAGTATGAGCATTTATGCAGCACCCAAACTTGGCTTTCTGGTTCTTAGCGGTCTCATTATTTTTGGTCAGATGGTGATGTCGATGCTGGTCGATCATCTGGGGTTATTGGGTAATGAAAAAATGCCGGTTAACTGGCAACGTCTTTTAGGCGGCGTGGTAATTTTTATTGGTGTGCTTCTCACTTTACAACGCTAAACCTTCTATTTAAGCACATGATCACGATGAGTAATTTTTGTGTCGAATGTTTCACCAGTCACAACCTTTGGTTTTGAATTAAAAAAACTGTTTCATCTGATGCTGCCTATTCTGGTGACCCAATTTTCTCAGGCTGGTCTGGGCCTGATTGATACCATTATGGCCGGTCACCTGTCTGCTACCGATCTTGCCGCGATTGCCGTCGGAGTAGGACTCTGGATTCCGGTGATGCTGCTGTTTAGTGGCATCATGATTGCCACGACGCCTTTGGTTGCCGAAGCTAACGGCGCACGTACACCTGAAAAAATTGCCACCATTGCACGTCAATCGCTTTGGGTTGCTCTGATTCTTGGGGTAATTGCTGGCTTGATTCTACAAGTTTTGCCAGCCCTTTTACCTCTCTTGGGTGTACCGGAAAGCTTGCAGCCTAAAGCCAGTTTATTCCTGCATGCGATTGGTTTTGGTATGCCTGCGGTAACCATGTATGCAGCCTTACGCGGCTACTCAGAAGCGATTGGAAATCCTCGCCCGGTCACTGTAATTAGTTTATTGGCCCTGGTTTTGCTGGTTCCGCTGAACTATATCTTTATGTATGGTATTGGTCCTGTTCCGGCCCTAGGCAGTGCAGGCTGTGGATTTGCCACAGCGATTTTGCAGTGGTTAATGCTCATGACTCTGGCATTGTATATCTTTAAAAACAGAGCCTATCAGCGTACTCAGCCTTTTACTCACTGGGAAAAAATCAACCCGGAATGGGTGAAGCGTATTCTGCAACTGGGTTTTCCGATTGGATTGGCAATTTTCTTTGAGGTCAGTATTTTCAGTACAGCGGCAATTGTGCTGAGTCCTTTGGGTGAGACTATTGTCGCTGCGCATCAGATTGCTATTTCTGTCACTTCACAACTGTTCATGATTCCCATGTCACTGGCGATTGCCCTGACCATTCGGGTCGGCACCTATTATGGCGAACAGAACTGGCAAGCCATGCGTAAAGTGCAATATCTCGGCCTGATCACTGCCACTATTCTGGCAATCCTGACCATGATTCTGCTTTGGGTTTTCCGCAATGAAATCGTGGCGCTCTACACCTCAGATCTGATCGTAACCCAAATTGCGGTGTATCTGATTCTGTTTGCCATTGCCTATCAGCTGATGGATGCCTGGCAGATAAGTGCAGCAGGTTGTCTGCGTGGCATGCAGGATACCAAGGGGCCGATGTGGATTACCATGCTGGCTTACTGGGTCATCGCCTTCCCGGTTGGGGTATATTTATCACGCTTTACGGAGATGGGAGCAGCCGGTGTTTGGGTCGGCCTGATTGTCGGTCTAAGTGTTGCCTGTGTTTTATTGCTGGCACGACTCTATGGCAATAACAGACGTTTAAGCTTGAAAATGTAAAAACTTAGTGACTTTCAAACAATCTTAAATAATGGGTAGGTGACATGGATGTCACCGTTGAGCTGTGATACAGGGAAGTAGCATCAGATCAACGAAACTGTTCTGTTACTTTTGCCATGACAAAAGTAACAGATGCCTACGCGACAGAATAAAAATAAAAGATGAGAGCATAGCCTTGAGCATTCTAATTTCGATGTAGAAGTTAAGAATTAGCTCCCAAAGCCTTCTTCAATCCTTCTGGAATCTCTGATTCATCCGCTACGTCTTTAATCAACACCTGCCCCACAATCACGTCCGTACCATTAAAAGTCATGATCGGTGAACCATATAGCTCATAACCTTCATTTAAGGCACGGGTCACTCGCGCACAAAAATGCACATCATCCTTCCCAGTAAAATATCGATAGACTTTCATTGAATTTTCTTCATTACAGCAATCTGTTTATTCTAAGCTTTTAGCCATAAAACAATATTCAGAATTAGTACTCGGTCTTATCTAAAACGATGATGGATTCCGACATATTTTTTTAGTTTAGACAAGGAGATAAAGATAAATCTTTTATCAAATCAAAGATGATGCATTAAACATGGAGAAGCTGAAGGAAATCACAACACAACCTCTACAATTAAATCTAGGCAATTGAACCTTTGTCACCTATGATCAAATACATCCATTCATAGTTGGTTTCAAGGAATCTCGCATGGCAAAAACGGCTAGCACACCCGGTCGTCGCTTTATGAAACTTGCCGGAATGACCGCAAGTATTGCAGGTAAAACCCTCTCCAATTCCATTAAAAATTTAACTGCCGATGACGAGCAGAAAAATACTGCGCGTAGTAAATTATTTCAGGATATTGGGGTGCAGATTGCGGATACCTTGGGGGAAATGAAAGGCGCAGTCATGAAAGTTGGCCAGATCGCCTCGCAATATAAAGATGTTTTCCCGCCCGAAGTCGCCAAAGCCATTGCCAAGTTACAACGTCAGGCGCCACCGATGCCGTTTAAAGAAATTCAGGCACAAGTGGAAAAAGAATTGGGTAAACCTTTACAGCAGCTTTTCCAACAGTTTGATGAGCAGCCATTTGCCGCGGCCTCGATTGGTCAGGTGCATAAAGCCACCCTACCGAATGGCCAGCAAGTTGTGGTCAAGGTGCAATATCCTGGTGTGGATGAAGCCTGCGAAAGCGACCTGAAACAAGTCCGTCTGGCACTGCGTATGATGGGTGTATTAAAGATTGATCGTAAACTTCAAGATCAATTATTTAAAGAAATTCAGCATAGTCTGGACAATGAGCTGAACTATGAAATCGAAGCGCAGAATCTGGAAATCGCCCGTGCCTTCCATGAACCTCTGGATAGTAAAATTATAATTCCGAAAGTGTTTCATGAGTATTCATCGCGACATATTTTAACCTTAAGCCAGGAGCTTGGTGAAAGTATTGAAACCGCTAGCACTTGGCCACTCGAAACCCGAAATGCTTTGGGACGCCGTTTATTCCGTGCCATTGGTCAGGAAATTTTCTATCTGAAACGCTTTCACTGTGATCCGCATCCGGGCAACTTTGCATTTCGTGAAGATGGCTCTGTGATTGTTTATGATTATGGTGGTGTCAAAACCTTATCGACTGAAGTGATTGGACATTTCAGAGAGTTGATTCATGCCGCACGCGAGAAGAATATTCCCGTGATCGAGCAACAACTGGATGCACTGCATTCCTTGACTGAAACTGGAAAATTCCCGAAAGAATTGTATGAACAATGGCTGGAAGTGCTTATGCGTCCTCTGGTCACTCACTATGATTTTGCCGAAAACTCAGCGCATCATGATGGTATGGAACTGCTGAAACCTTCCTTAAAATACTGGGATGTGTTTAAGCCTTCTCCAGATACCTTGATGGTAAACCGGACAGTTTCAGGACAATACTGGAACCTGATTCATCTCAAAGTACATGATGATTTAAGTGATGTATTTGAAGAACTGGTACCGAGCCGAAGTTAAATTGAGACGATAGGCTTACACGCTGCAACACTAGATTACTTGAAATATCAAATGTTATATTATAACATTTAATCACGAATCATGAGGAAGTTAGATATGCGTTCAGATATCCATCCTGAGTATCGTGAAGTGTTATTCCATGATACCAATGCCGATGCCTATTTCGTGATTGGCAGCACGATGAACTCGAGTCAAACCAAAGAATATCAAGGTAAAACATATCCTTATGTAACACTAGATATTTCGAGTGCATCACATCCTTTTTATACGGGTGAGCAACGTCAGACCAGTAATGAAGGTCGTGTAGCAAGCTTCAACAAACGTTTTGGCCGCTTTAAACGGGGCTAAGACCGAAAACTCTCGATGATTTTAAAGTTTAAATCGTGGTTTATGTCAGGAAATGACCTCCAATTTCCTGACTTTTTTATGCGCTTATTTTAACTCTGTGCCAACACAAATGAAGTGAAATAAAAGCCCAGCACCAGAACAATAATCCCGACAATTAAGCTGGATAATGCATATAACAACGCTAGGCCGATAGCACCTTGCTTGAATAACAAAAAGCTTTCCAGGCCAAAACTGGAAAATGTGGTAAAGCCACCGAGAATCCCCACCATTACAAACAGACGAGCTTCTTGTTGGAGTACTGGATATTTTTGGCTACAAGCAAAAAAAATCCCGGCACATAAGCAGCCTAAAATATTGATCCACCAGGTGGGCCAGGGAAATTGCATTTGCGGTTTGAACAGCCAAAGTCCTGCTGCATAACGCAGACTAGCACCGATTGCCCCACCCATTGCCACCCAAAGCCAGCCCATATTTTTTTCCTGTTCTATTTATTGATCAAGTTTATTTTATCCAAAGTTTCATATTGAGCATGGATAAATTTCACTGTTATCTTGAACCGAAAATCAATGAAATACCATGGAACTTCGCAAGAAAATTGCTATATTTATCGCATCGAATTTTCATGAATGGCACAGGAAAAATAGCATGGCACAGGATTTATTGGCCCAGTTGGCAGCAGGCGAAGCAAAATTTGCAGATGTGATTACTTATATCGAATCGCGCTATATGCATACACCAACTGCATTTAAAAATGGCCAGCAGAATAATGCGGCTACAGAAAACCAGGGCAGCGCTAAAGTCTTTTCTTTTGCACAATTGAATGGTCTGGATCAGACACAGACCTTAAGCCTGTTTGCCGAACATTATGCTGCTGTACTGGCGACGCCAGAGGCGACTGATCATCAGAATATCCGCCAGTTTATGCTCAATGGCTGGGATGGAATTACCTTTGAAGGTCAGGCTTTAACTGCGAAGTAAGTCCTAAGCAGATAAAAAACCGCTCAAAGGAGCGGTTTTTTTATGCAACTCAGAAGTGTATAGGATGCCTGTTTTAGCTTTTACCGACTTTTTCAATCCATTTAATGGAACTGACACGGAAAACCTCACAAGCACCATCACCCGTATCGGTCGGAGTTAAGGACGATTTCCAGACCAGATCTTTGTCACGCACTTCAACCAGCTCCCCTTGCATACGTACCAGATCGCCACGCTTTACCTTTTTAATTGCCTTGGCAATTTCAGGATTGGCAGGAATGATATGCATATTGGACACCATCTGCTTGGCTTGTTCTACCGGCACTGGCACCCGATCCATTTTCCAGTTCAGATAACGATCATATTGATTGACCGTGATATGTCGGGCAATTTCAGGCTCAGCAAACAGCCCCCAACTGACGGCATAATCAATCGGAGAGAATTTGGCTTGCGGGTCAGAACTATAAACCTTGGAACCCAGAATACGAAAATCACCTTTAAAAGGCTGTAAGACCGAAATTGACTGGCCTTTAACGACGGGAGGCAAACCTTTGGCAATATTGTGGTCGACCGAGCTATAGCCCGAAATAGGCAGCAACAGGCTGGCCAGCAAAGCATAATGTTTAAAGTGTTTGAACATAATTTTTAATCTAATCCTAATCAAGTTGATCAAACGTTTTAAGGATATCTTCCTTGATCTTACGGATTTTTTAATGAATAAACAGTTGAACTTGGTAACAAACTGCACGTATTTAGTCAGCTCGAGATATGCCTGTCATTTTATTTTTCAGTTAAGCTAGAACGTATTTCCATCAAATTAAAATAACTCAAATGCTGTATAAACTTTATCAACAACATATCTTTCCGCATCTGCTGAATCAGGTGATGCAAACGCCATCCTTGATGGACTTGCGTCGTGAACTACTTTTGGATATTTTCGGTGAGGTGCTGGAAATTGGTTTTGGTACCGGCCTGAATCTGCCTTTTTATCAATCGGTTGATAAGGTCTATGCGCTAGAACCAAACCCGGCGATCTTCAAACTGGCAGAATCACGAATTCAACAGGCCGCTTTTCAGGTCGAACATATTCAGGCCAGTGCAGAAGCTTTACCTTTTGCCGAAAATAGTCTGGAAAATATTGTATCTACCTGGACGCTTTGTAGTATTGCAGAGCTGGAACAGAGCCTGCAGGAAATTTATCGTGTGCTACAACCGGGTGGGACTTTACATGTGGTCGAACATGTTCTGAATCGACAAAATTTAAATATTCAGCGTCTACAACATTTACTCACTCCCATTCAAAAGAAAGTCGCAGATGGCTGGCATCTGAATCGGGATATTGAGACCGCCTTGCTGGAAACCGGTTTTGAAATAGAAACTTTAAATTATGTAGATGCGGAAGGTATACCCAAGATTGGCCAACGTATGTTGTTAGCACGTGTTCGTAAACTAGGAAGCTAATTTACGACCATCTTATATTTAGTGTGGCTGAAGGTGGGTTACTTGCAGCAACTGACAATGAGCACGATATTCAGAGCCCGTCCCGACCCGGAATTCTTGTCCAGTCGTGCCTGAATGAACTGTCACCAGATCACCAGTGAGCGTGATTTTCTGCCCCGATTTTAGCCGGCGAATCTGATCGGCAATTTTTTCAGTGGCAGCAATCAGACTAAAATACTGTACATGCGTATTGACGAAGTCACGCTCCGCTTTATTGGTTTGTCCTTCGAGCTGATAGCAGCGTTTTGCTTCATCAAACTCCAATGTTGCCTGCATGGCCGGCAGCGGTTGAGTCAGCAACAGCACATCAATATTACTCAGATAGGCCAGATCATTAAAATGCCCCACCACAGGGCTGGCCTGATGCAGCACCCGACGATCAGGTTTTACGAAACGGTGATCATGCACAATATAAGTCGCGGAAATGCGCTTAACGGGTTCTACTTTAAAGTTTTTAAGTACGCCCTTTTCTTGCAGATGCGGAATGGCACGAAAAAATTCATTCCACACCCAGAGTCCTAGCATAAACAGCAGCGCAGTGATCAGTAATTTTTGCATAATTTTTTATTCTTCACTGGATTTTGGTCAATCCTGAAAATCAATCCGAATGGTTTCAAAACGTACCCGCCCTTCCTGAACCGCCCGGGCAATGGCTTGCTGGCCTTTGGTCAGACGTGCTCCGCCACTTTTAATGTCAATCAAAATCACTTCAATATCTTCAGCGTCGCCTTCGCCATCGCGAAAATCGGTATAGCCATCAAAGACCACATAATCGACTGGATCGCCCAGAAACTTGGCATCACTCGGCAGATATTGAAATTCCGGCATGATCGGCGCGAGCTGTTCCGCCATTTTACCTTTGAGAACGGCACGGCTGGTATTCACGCTGCGTTTTTGCGCGGCAATGAGGGACTGCTGATGCTCCAGTTCCAGCTCGGCAATATACTGCTCATATTCGGCTTTGATCCGTCCATTACGCGTCTGACTTAAAATAATAGTGGTCAATACCACCCCGATACATGCGCCAATCAGCATGGCCATCCATATGGACATTCAATCTTCCTAATTTGCCTGATTTTTATAGCATCGCATTCGACTGAAGTTGAGGACTTCGGCCATTTGCATACTTGAAAAGAATGATATGCTAGGCCGGAACAGAATAAAATCACCTTGAGTCATGAAAACAATTTTAGTTGCGAATCAGAAAGGCGGTTGTGGCAAAACCATGACAGCCATTAGTTTAGCGTCAGCACTCGCACAAAAGGGTTATAAGGTGGCATTGGCCGATGCCGACAACCAGAAATCCACATTGCAATGGCTCAAGCATCGTCCGGCACAGGCAGCACAAATCCAAAGTCTGGACTGGCGTAACAGCAAGTCCATTGGTGATGCGCCGAAACAGATTGAATACCTGATTATCGATGCACCAGGTGCTTTAACTGATGATCATGCCGAACAGCTAATCAGTGAAGCACATGCGATTATCATCCCGATCCAGCCTTCTTTTTTTGATATCGATTCGACCCGCCGTTTTCTCAAACATTTGCAGGATATTAAACGCATCCGTAAGGGCAAGGTTGAAATTTTACTTTTGGCCAACCGTACCAAACCAAATGCCGCCAGCAATCAGGACATACAACAATTTTTTGACAAGATCGACCAGCAGCCAGTGGCCTGGATTTCGGAACGTGCCCCTTATAGCCGACTGGCTATGGAAGGCCTGTCCGTCTTTGATAAACCTCAGAAAATCTACCGGGAACTGCAGGCTCAATGGCAACCGGTACTGAATGCCATTATTGATGATCCGAGTCAGTGGTTTTGAGTCAATCATCTGAGTCGTGGTATAGCTTTGGGAAAATAATCTCGCTACTTGGCTAGCTATCATTTTCGATCGCTTTTTTTTCAGTTAATATGCCTGAACACGACCTAAAAAATGAGTCATTAAATTCAGTGCAACAGTACGCGCCTACATTACAAAAAGTCTTATTATTTGGATTGTTCTTTATCCTGATTTTTTTGAGTTTTCATATACTCAAGTATTTCATCATTCCTGTAGTTTGGGCAGCAATTATTGCCTATATGACTTGGCCGCTGTATCAGTCGGTGTTACGCTTGTGCGGCAATCGACCGACATTGAGTGCAACCGTAATGATCTTGGCCGTGATTCTGGTCTTTGGTCTGCCGTTTATTTTCGCCATTTTCATGCTGCAGCACGAAGGTCGTAACCTGTATTTTGAATTGCAGCGACAAGTGTTTTCCGGTCACCTGAATGTCCCTGATTTTATTCGCGGGCTTCCGATTGTGGGCAAGGAAATTACCCGAACCTTAAATGAAATCAATACGGATCCGCAAAGTATTGCACTGTCGGTATCGACCTGGATTCAAGGTCATCTGAATTACGGCAAAGTGGTGTTGAATGAAGTCAGCAAAAATATCTTTAAATTATGTTTTGCGGTGCTTTCGCTGTTTTTCTTTTACCGTGATGGTCAGACCATTTTAAATCAAGTGCGTAAAGCCTTTGAAATGGTGGTTGGTCCACGTGTACATCATTATTTTTCTACCATCTCTGCAACTACACGTGCCGTGGTCTATGGGGTTGGTTTGACTGCGATTGCACAGTCCTTATTGGCAGGCTTGAGCTATTTTGTCGCAGGTGTGCCGAATCCGATGGTTTTAACCATTGTGACCTTTATTTTTGCCTTGATTCCCTTTGGCCCACCCCTCGCCTATAGTGCGGTGGCGCTATGGCTGTTTTCACAAGGACAAACCATTGAAGCCATTGGGGTCATGGTCTGGGGTATCTGTATTGTCAGCACCGCCGACAACGTCATTCGTCCATTGGTGATTTCTGGCGCAACCCAGATTCCTTTCCTGCTGATCATGTTTGGAGTCTTGGGTGGTATTGCCAGTTTTGGTCTGGTCGGGGTATTTATTGGCCCGGTGATTCTGGCTGTATTGCTTGCAATCTGGCGTGAATGGTTACATGAAAGTAATCTGAATGAACCTTTAATGATGCCTAAAGCCACCATGGCACATGAGATTGATCCAGAAACCAAGGACACACCGCCCGAAGCCCCTTAAAGCATAAATAGAATCGACTTAAACAAAACAAAACATTTAAGTACTGATTCTATATAGAGCTTCTGATTTTGCTCTGTTTAAATGAACCCACAAAACAGAATAAAGATCAGGATGCCAAAATCATGTCTTCATTGTTTAAAATTACGACACTTTGCGCGTTAAGCGCCGCACTTTTTACTGGTTGCGCCTCAACCTCTCCATCAAATGAAGTGGTCAGAGCAGTGACTGTGAATACTGTAACTGCTCAAGGTGTGGGCCAAGAGATTGGGACCGTCTTACTCAGTGACAGCCCAGCCGGTCTGGTCATTCGTACCAACCTGAAACAACTTCCTTCGGGTGAGCGCGGTTTCCATATTCATGAAAATGGTTCATGCGCGCCTGCCATGAAAGACGGCAAGATGGGCGCAGCACTGGCTGCAGGTAGCCATTACAATCCAAATCAGGCACCGCATCACGGTACGCCAGCAACCGGTCACTTAGGTGATTTACCCGCATTGAAAGTCAATACAGATGGAACTGCACGTGTCACCCTGCTTGCACCACGCCTGAAACTGGCTGATATTCAGGGTCGTGCGATTATGGTCCATGCCGGTGGCGACAATTATTCCGACAACCCATTACCATTGGGTGGCGGCGGTGAACGTATTGCCTGTGGTGTGATCTAAATACCCTCATGCCAATGACTGAATAGAAAAAACGGGCACTATGCTCGTTTTTTTATGGATTTTTCTTTTATTTTGGCGTCTAAATTGCATTCAGAACTTTGCATTTTTACTTCCCGGATCCTGTCCTTGTGAATGCTGCCCAACCTGCGACTGTTACTCTTGTTAAAATTATAAAACCGGTCCTGCTGCCCTTTCAGTCCAGTGCGCTGATGACTTATTGCCTGCAGATCCTGCTGGTGTTTTTAGGTACTACTTTCGGTCTGAAATTTCTGGGTTATGAGTTCTTGATCGTTCCAGTAACTTTAGGGGCAATTGCCACGGCACTGACTGATTTTGATGACCGGCTAAGCCTGCGTTTGCGCAACCTGTTACTGGTCATCATTCTGTTTTTTAGTGTCAGCAGCATTCTGGAATTTCTTGCTCCGCATAAATTCTGGTTTGCACTGTGGCTATCCCTGTCGAGTGCGCTGTTTATTCTAATGGGTGCCTTAGGCCAACGTTATGCCACAATTTCATTTGGCACCATTTTACTATCAATCTATACCATGTTCGGCCTGGGCGAATATCAGCACTGGTATGAACAGCCGCTTTATTTTGTCATTGGGGCGCTATGGTACGGCCTGACGTCTATTCTATTTTTTCTGCTGCGTCCTACCTTGCAGGTTCAGGAAAATCTCGCACAAAGTTTGCAGCACATGTCGGATTTACTGCTGAGTAAAGCCAAACTTTTTGATCCGGACCAGCATCCGAATGTTGAAAACCTGCTCTATGAGTTGTCACTTAAAAATACTTTAGTCATTCAGAGTTTTAACCGTAGCAAAGATTCGCTATTGACCCGACTCAAAGCTTCGCGTGCCAATCGTAACACCATTTACTGGCTGAATCTGTATTTTCTGATGCAGGATATTCATGAACAGGCCACAGCCAATTATCTGCATTATGAACAGATCGAACAGCATTTTAGCCGCACTGACCTGATTTTCCGGATTCAGAAAAATATCCGCCTGCAAGCCCTTGCCTGTCAGCATTTGGCAGAATGTGTGCTGCGCAATGAAAAATTTTATCTGTCTACAGATGATGAACTGGCATTGAAACATTTACAGGAGTCGATGCAGGACTGGATTACCCAGCATCCACAGAATATTGAAGTTAAAAATTTACAGCTTATTCTGGCCAATCTGCTCAGTGTACATGAGCAGTTACAACACCTGCATGATCAACAGGCGTTGTATAAGTCACGCTATCAGCAGCATTTTGATGACCTGAGCCTGTTTGATGATGATATTCGCGATAGCACAGATCTCTGGCTGAAACTCAAACCGCACTTAAGTCCGCAATCGGCACTCTTTCGGCATGCCGTGCGGATTGCCATTGTATTTCTAGTCGGCTATGTCATTTCATTATTACCCTTTGCGAAAAATGGCTACTGGATTTTATTGACCAGCCTGTTTGTCTGTCAGATCAGTTATTTTGCCACCAAAAGCCGGCTCAAATTGCGGACTCTGGGAACCTTATTAGGGGTCATGCTGGGTGTTCCCATTCTGTATTTTGTGCCAAGTGTCGAAGGTCAGTTACTCCTGACAGTAATTTTTGGTGTCGGTTTTTTCTATCTACGTTCAAAGAAATATGCCATGGCCACCCTCATGGCGACCTTGATGGTACTCCTGATTTTCAACCTGAAAGGTGCCGGTTATGCCATTATTTTACCGCGTATCATTGATACCCTCATAGGCTGTCTGATTGCCTGGATGGCAGTAAGCTGGATCTGGCCTGACTGGAATTTCCGTAATATTTCCAGCAATATTAAAAAATCATCGCTTGCTACACTGAACTATTTTGCTGCAGTGGTCGAGCAATATCAAAACGGTAAAGATAACAGTATTGCTTACCGGACTGCACGGCGTCTGGCCCACAATGCACAGATTGATTTATCTAGCATGATTTCAAGCCTGAGTACCGAACCGAATCCAGATCCGCAACTGGTTAAAAGTGCCTTTCGCTATCTAGTCTATAGCCATAGCCAGCTCAGTTATATTGCAGCATTGGGGAGTCACCGTGAGCAGGTGACCGATGCACAAATTCTAGATTTAATGCGCTGGTGCCAGCAAACCTTAACTGGGGTATTACTGCAACAACAGCCTTTAGATACCTACGATATTGATCATAAACTGGCAGAAATTCAACGCTTAAGTATCCAGGAAAACCAGTCAGCACATCTGCTTTTAGTGCTGAAACAGATCAGTTTATTGCTGGAAACCTTAGCGGAATTACTAAAGTTACGTCATGAATTATTAGGTGCTGAGATTAAATAACCAACTGCCTTACTTGGTTATAACTTATTAAAAATATTGAATATATCTTTATTATTAAGATTCAATATTCAGGTGATATTCGGTACACTCAGAACTAATTCGGTTAAATCAATATGTATTATGAACATCAAAACTTTGCGTCTGGTCGGTTTGCTTGAAGGGATTTCATTCCTGCTGCTGTTATTTATCGCGATGCCAGTGAAATATATGATGGATAATCCGATTCTGGTGAAATATGTCGGCATGGGTCATGGCGTACTGTTTGTGCTATTTCTGGTGGTGTTATTTGCGGTATGTGAAAAACAGAAATGGTCTCTCAGCATGTTTGTGATGGGTTTAATCGCTTCGATTCTACCTTTCGGTCCATTCCTGTTTGATATGAAACTGAAGAAGCTGGAACAGCCCGCTGAAGCTTAATTGTAGAATCCTAATATAATTAGATCAGTCAAAAGAAAATTCTCTCTCCCTTTGGGAGAGAGTTAGAGAGAGGGAACTTATTAAATACTTAACCTCACCCTAGCCCTCTCCTAAAAGGCATAGGTATCTACACAATTCCTGAACTTTGCGTTAAATTGAAGAGCATGCTCTTCAATTTAACATCTCTGGCCTGGATCAGCGTCTTGTCAAGCGCTATAACAGCCTTGTAAAGCTCAATATGAACCCTCTTGCTTCACTTGCTCCGGCAATCAAAGACCTGGCTTCTGCCCAAAAGTCGAGTTTCGCAACCACACAAGCGGTCTGGCGATTCCTGAATAATGACAAAATCTCTTTTAGTCAGTTAAACCAGCCAATTGAACATCTTGCATGTGAACAGATCAAGGCATCACCGCATCAATATGCATTGATTGTTCATGACTGGTCTCAGCTACAGTATGTGAAACACCATCATAAAATTCAGCGCCTGCAAAGAACCCATCAATATGATTCAGGCTATGAATTGCAAAGCAGTCTGCTGGTTGATGCAGCCTCGGGACTACCTATTGCGCCACTGGCGCAGACACTATCAGATGCCTCAGGCTGCTATTCCACATTCAGTCAACACTCTGCTGGGCGCAAATCTCATCTAGATTCACTTACCGAACAAATCAAAGTGATTGAACAATATCCCATTGAGAAAACATGTGTTCATATCATTGATCGTGAAGGTGACTCCATTGCCCACCTAAGGGAAATGAGCAGCCAGGGTTTTAAATGGCTGATTCGGGCGAAAGAAGGCCATCGAATTGAGCATCAGGGCAAAACATGCAAAGTTGCAGAAGCCGCAGAACGAGTAGAAACGCAGCAGGTCCAGCCGATTGCCTATAAAGGAAACCGGCATATGTTGCATGTGGGAGAAACTGCTATCCGGATAACACGTGCAGCAAAACCGAAGAGAAATGACGATTCAGGCCAACGGGTTGCTCCCCAGCCAGGGAGTGCGATTGAAGCCAGATTAATTGTTGCCGTAGTGAAAGATGATCAGGATAAGACCGTCGCAAGATGGTCACTAATCAGCAATGTTCCATCAGAGATTACTACGGTAGAGATGACGACCTGGTATTACTGGCGCTGGACAATTGAATGCTATTTCAAGCTGCTCAAGCAGGCAGGTCATGATATTGAAGCATGGCTTCAGACCAGACCTGAAGCCATTTTAAGGCGGTTACTGATTAGCTGTATGGCTTGTGTTTTAACTTGGCGAATCCAGCGTTCTGAAGATGAACACCATCAGAAAATTCGTGTATTTCTCACCCGTCTTTCAGGTCGGCAGCAGAAAAGAGGTAGGTTGGAAAGTGCACCTGCCTTATTGGCAGGGCTTTCGATTTTACTGAACACTCTTCAACTGCTCTCGGAATATTCAATAGATGAACTCAATGAGATAGCCACAATGGCATTAGGTATCTCATAGATGTGTAGATACCTATGCCTAAAAGGAGAGGGAAATTCAATACTGAACATATGATTTCAATAATTTATAATTTCCCTTAATAAGGAATCAAAACTCCCCACGCTCCTGTCTTTCCAGCATTAACTGTTTGAGTTGCATGCGTGGCAAAGTAAACCAGAGTGCAATCAGAATCAAAGAGGCAACACAATAGGCCCAAATATCATAGGCTTCATATGCCATTCGTACTGCTTCAATCACTACAAAAAAGCTGAGCATCAGGATAATAGAAACCGTCGCGGCCACCGTGCCTTTGGACACTTCAGAAGACATCAGTGCAAAACGGTACAGTACCGAAAAACTTACACCCTCACCGAGACTGATACAGGTGGTACCGATAATCAGGCAATGGACAAAATACTCTGGAATCAATAAGCCCAACATCAATAAACCTGCACCTAACAGCATCAATGGCAGACCCAATAATACGGTTTTGCCCAGCGGTATTTTATCGATAATTTTCAGCAAAATCAGATTACCTGCAATCAGGCCACCCAAGACCGGAAACTGCGCCAGACCATATTGCACACTACTGAATCCAAATTGCTCGACCAGAATCACCGGTGACAAGGCAATCCATAACATCAAGGGCAAACTCACCAAAGGCAAGGCTACAGTCATGATCACAAAGCGTTTATTTTTTAGAACCTGTTTAAAGTCATCCAGAATATAGCTGACCGGCTGTCTGGGAATACTGACTTTCAGGGTTGGCATTTTGGCTTTCAGGCCGAACCAGCTCAGAAATGACAGAAATGCAATGCCGATAAAACCCCAATGCCAGGAGATATGATCAATCATAAAAGCGCCCAGCACTGGTCCTAGCAAGGGGGCCAGCAAAGATACATTCGCCATGAGTGCCATGACTTTGATGGCATCGCGTTCTTCAAAGCTTTCCTGAATGGCGGCATAACCTACAGCGGTAATAAAGGACAGGCCAAAGCCCTGTAAAAAGCGCAGAAATAAGAAACTTTCGATATTGGGTGTTAATAAAATAGCCAGACAGCTAAGGGTAAAAAATGCCACACCGCCGAGCAGTACCATTTTACGTCCAAGACGATCGGACAAAGGTCCCAGAATCGCTGCGACAAATGCCCCACCCAACAGGAAAAAGGACATGGAAGATGGCGCCCAAGAACTGCTTACCCCAAAGTCACGGGTAATCGACAGCATGGCCGGCTGAATCAGGTCATTACAGATATAGACTGAGAATTCAAATAGGACCAGTGCCAGCGGAAACATGAGTGTGGCACGAGTCAGTTTTTGGGTCTGGATATTTTGCATGGGAGTTTTTATTGTCAGTCTGCCCGTTTTAACAGACTGAACTTTGTCTAAAATAGAAAGAAGAAATTTTAGCAGATTTACTTCTTCAGTTTCAGGATACTTGCTCTAACTCTATTTTGTTTTCAGTTTGAAAATTTACTTCAGGATTAGGCTCAAATTTAAGCCACTTATTTTTCATCCAAAATTCAATTTTATCCTTACCTAATATATGAATTAAATTAGCTAACAACTCAAAGTTTGCTTGTTTATTATGATAAAAGACTATTACTTCAAAAAATTTCTCACTTTCATTCATTTCAAATATTTCATTGATATAATTTTTATCTGAGATATCGAGAGAGTGCCCCCAAATAAATATTTTTCCTTTTAATTGTTCCAATTTTTGTCTATTTACTTGAATAAAGTTTCTATCACTATCCTTCATCTCATTTGTCTTCCAATCATCAAGAAGACTTTTTCTTGTCTCATCAATAGTATCAGTTAAATTTTTAATTTGATTTTTTAGATCATGTAAAAAAATATATTGTGTATTTTTTAAAATTTTTTGGTGATATTTAGTGAACCCATATGCCTTTATTTTTTTTATTGATTCATTTTCAATTTCTGATACACCTAAAACTATATTTTGGTCTTCACCAAGTTGTCCATGTAAAAAATCAATCTGAATTAATTTATAAAATCTTAAGAAGCTATTAGTGTAGTTGAATGAATAAATTTGATCTAGATTTATCCAATCACTTTTATTAATCATAAAATCAACTTTAGGATCTAAATTATCCACAACTAATGTTAAATATAGATTAAATATTTCTATAAAGTTATCTAAAGATTTTTGCAAATTTTCTAAGATTATGTGCTCATCAATTTTCTGATATCCATGTTTATAGGAATTAATTTCATCCTTGATATAAAACCTATAATCATCGAAACCATTACCAGTTTCATAAGGTCTCGTGAATTTTCTTCCATATTCATCCTCATCCTCACCATCTCCATAATAGCCTGATTTTAAAAGATTTAAACTTTCTAAAATTTTACAGTATTCAGCTTTTATAAAAATTTGACTTTTTTCACATTCTCCAGAATGATTAATATGGTCGGAGCAGTAACCAATCTCATCAATTTTTTCATTTATCTTATCTATGAATATACTTATAGCTCTCAACGCTTCATAAATTTTTTGTTCGAAATCGATCCATGTTTTTATCTCTTTCACATGATTCTTAAAATATTGATACCAAGCATTATTTTTTAATAGAAATTGGATTTCTACAATTTTTTCAAAGGATAACTTAATATTATCTGTCACGTAAATTTGCTTTGTTTTCGTAATAAAATTCCTATCTCGACACTGACTAAAAAGTTCATCAAAATTCATTTCATAAGTCTGAGGATTAATTGCTTTCTTCAATTGTAAAAATTTAACAATAAGGTCACCTACGTTTTCGAAATGACTTGTCACTAAATCATTAAGAGGCTTACCTAATTCTTTATTTTCAATAGCCTCCATGACATCCATAAAATGGTCATACTTCGTCGGCAAATAATGCGACAAATCAAAACCATTCCCCACAATTAAAATATTCATTTTTATAGTTCCCCAAAAATAAAAAAGCGCATCACCTAGATACGCTTTTAACCAAAAACTGCCTAAAGATCAAACACTATTATGGACAGACCGCTTTCTGGAAAGTCTTGGTATTTGTACCTCTTGCACAACGATACAACTTCTCGGTGTTTTCCAGCATCCAGCTGTTATCTTCCCGTTTAAAATAATAAATGGTCTGTACCGAATGTACCGAATCATCCATTAAACCGGTTTCAGTGACTTTGACCTGTCCAATCGTGGGCGACTCTACCTTGTCAAAGAACTGCCGTAATTCAACCGTTGCCAGTTCCTTGCGTAAATCCGGTCTTAATTGTAAAACCTGTTCCAAAGGCGTGTCCGAAGACGACTGTACCTTTGCAATGACCTGTTGAGCAGTTGCACAGCCTGAACCCAATATACCAAAAGCGAGAGTTGCGACTGCCAATATCCGGAACATATTATTTAACCCTTTATCGTCATTCTTATTCCAACCCATCATGCCGAGCTTCTTAGTACAAAACCATTTAGACTCTGTAACTGTATTTACACAGCAATAAAAAAGCGCACCTTTCGATGCGCTTTTTTCAATTCCGACCGATTAAAGATCGAAAAGTTTACCCGGGTTCATGATGCCATTTGGATCGAACACTTTTTTCAGGGCTTTCATATATTCAATTTCTTCCGCCGAACGCGAATATTCAAGATATGGCTTCTTGGTCATGCCCACACCATGTTCCGCAGAAATTGAACCGTCATATTTTTTCACGGTATCAAAGACATACTTGTTCACCACCTGACATTTGGCAAAGAATTCATCTTTAGACAAATCAGCAGGTTTTAAGATATTTAAGTGCAAGTTACCGTCACCGATATGACCGAACCAGCAGATTTCAAAGTCTGGGTAATTCGTCGATACAATCGCATCAATTTCTTTAATGAATGCAGGAACGTGCGTGATCAGAACGGAAATGTCATTTTTGTATGGAATAAATGGCGCGATAGATTCAGAAATATCTTCACGTAAACGCCATAAACTTTCTACCTGATCCAGGCTTTGGCTCATTACGCCGTCCAGCACCCAACCTTGTTCCATGCAATGCTCGAAGATTTCCATCGCCTTGTCCATAATCGGTTCAAACGGCGCTTCAAACTCAAGCAATACATAGAATGGGCATTCAGTTTCAAATGGACGTTGCACGTGACCATGGGCCAAGACTTTCTGCATCGCCAGTTCACCAAAGAACTCAAATGCAGTCAGGTCAATTTTCGCCTGGAAGGCATGCAATAACGGCATGATCGCATCAAAGTCAGGCACACCCAGTACCATCACTTGCAGGTCTTGCGGTTGACGTTCAAGCTTGATTTCCGCTTCCGTCACCAGACCCAGCGTGCCTTCACCACCAATAAATAAATGTTGTAGCGCATAACCGGTTGCATTCTTGATCATACCTTTGTTCAGACGCAATACATCGCCCTTACCCGTCACAACGGTCAGGCCAAGTACCCAGTTACGGGTCATGCCGTATTTAATCACTTTGATGCCGCCAGCATTGGTGCCGATGTTACCGCCAATTTGCGATGAACCTGCCGAAGCAAAGTCAACTGGGTAATACATGCCCTGCTCTTCAGCATAGTTCTGTAACTGTTCAGTCACCACACCTGCCTGTACGCGCACCATACGATCTGCCGGGAAAAACTCCAGAATCTGGTTCATCTTGTCCATGCTGACCACGATCTCGCCATTGGCTGCGACTGCACCTGCAGAAAGACCGGTACGACCACCCGATGGAGTCACTGCAACATTAAATTGGTTCGCCAGTTTTACGATGTCTTGAACTTGCTCAGTTGACGACGGAAAAACGACGACTGACGGGTTTGGATCAAAGTGCTTCGTATGATCGCGACCCCAATTCTGGAGGCTGTCCGTATCGGTTTTAATACGGTTTTCACCCACAATTGCAGTCAATTGGTTCAATAACTCAGGGGTTAAAGCGACTGGAGCATTCATCGTTTGCAGACCTAGCATGATTTAAACAAGAGAGACTTCGCTGGTTCATTTGCACATTTTTTATGCATAAAAACATGGATACAAATCAGGCGAAACATGATTATTAAAGCACCGGATCACGCTGCTTTAAAAGCATGGCGCAATATTATAAGCTATTTTTTGGTGTTTCCTGCGAAAAATGACAATTTTGATAATATACCTTTGAAAATGCAGATTTAAATCAACCATCATGATCATTATTATCAATATATCTTGCCAGAATAGCTGATGTGAGGGTCATCAAGGAAATGTATAAGTGCGCTTTTCCTGTGCTATTATACCGCGACTAAATTTGGCCTTTGTAGCGGAGCCGTAATGAGCCAACATCTATCTCTACCTAAAGATAAAATCCGTTTCTTGTTGTTAGAAGGCGTTCACCAGAATGCAATCGACACTTTAAATGCTGCTGGATATACCAACATCGACTATCGTAAAACTGCGCTTGAGGGTGAAGCGTTGAAAGAAGCGATTAAAGATGCGCACTTCGTCGGTATTCGTTCCCGTACTCAATTGACTGAAGAAGTCTTTGAAGCTGCGAACAAACTGATTGCTGTCGGTTGTTTCTGTATCGGTACCAACCAGGTGAACCTGGACGCTGCAATGCGTCGCGGTATTCCAGTCTTTAACGCACCTTACTCAAATACGCGTTCAGTCGCTGAACTTGTACTTGCTGAAGCAATTCTTCTTCTACGCCGTGTACCTGAAAAATCAGCAGACACTCACACAGGCGGCTGGAACAAATCTGCAGTTGGTTCGTTCGAAACACGTGGTAAAACTTTAGGTATCGTAGGTTACGGTTCAATCGGTTCACAACTTTCTGTACTTGCTGAAAGCATGGGTATGAAAGTGATCTATTTCGATACAGTGACTAAATTGCCTTTAGGTAATGCACGTCAAGTCGGTAGCTTGGGCGAAATTTTGGCAAATGCCGATGTGGTTTCTTTACACGTTCCTGATGTTCCGTCTACACGTAACTTCATGACCAAAGATCAGTTCGCGCAAATGAAAGAAGGTTCGATCTTCATTAACGCGGCACGTGGTACCTGTGTCGTGATCGAAGATCTGGCGGATGCGATCAAATCTGGTCATATTGCTGGTGCTGCGGTAGATGTATTCCCGAAAGAACCTAAGGCGAACGGTGAAGAATTTGTTTCTCCACTGCGTAACCTGCCAAACGTGATCCTGACTCCGCACGTGGGTGGTTCGACCATGGAAGCGCAAGCGAACATCGGTCTGGAAGTAGCTGAGAAATTTGTAGCTTATTCTGATAAAGGTATGACTTTATCTGCGGTGAACTTCCCAGAAATCGCATTGCCATTGACTGAAGGCAAACACCGTTTACTGCACATCCATCAAAATATTCCAGGCGTATTGTCTAAAATCAACAACCTGTTTGCTGAACAAGGCATCAACATCTCTGGTCAGTCACTGATGACTAAAGGCGATGTCGGTTACCTGGTGATGGATGTCGATGCTGCTGCATCTCATGAAGCACTTGATATGCTTTCGAATGTTGAAGGTACAATCCGCGCACGCGTATTGTTCTAATTCAATATTGTAGAAAAACCACAGCTCTCGGGCTGTGGTTTTTTGTTTTTAAGGTTTGTATTTTTAAACCTTTTTCAGCTTATGCTGCTCTTCCGCTATTCGAGCAATCGAAACCTATTTAGTCATGCTGAATTTTAAAATCGCACCGATGGTGCAAGCGCCGCTGATTCTGTTGATCGCCATGATCAGTATGCAAAGCAGTGGCTCCTTTGCCAAATATCTGTTCGGTCAATTTCCCATTCTGACTATTTCCGCAATGCGTCTGCTGTTAGGCGCTATGATTTTGGCACTGATTTTTAAAATTTGGAAAATCCATTTCAGACAGATCAAGTGGCCGGCCATTATCAGTTATGGCCTTGCCCTGGCTGGCATGAATCTACTGTTTTACCTGTCGATTGATCGCCTGCCGCTGGGGATTGCCGTCTCTTTTGAATTTATTGGCCCCTTAAGTGTTGCCCTGTTTTATGCACGTCAGAAATTCGACTTTGTCTGGGTCGGACTGGCGATTCTAGGGCTAATTCTACTGTTCCCTTTTGATCAGGCTGCCCAGCCGCTTGACCCGATTGGGATGGCATTCGCCTTGGGTGCAGGTGCCTGCTGGGCCTTATATATCGTTGCCGGCCAAAGACCTTCAGGCGTTTCTGGCAATCATACTGTCTGCTTAGGCATGTTTGTCGGCATGCTGGTACTGATGCCGATCGCACTCTTTGCAGGCATGCCGGCACATACTTTTGAACCGATGAGTTTGTTGTATTTTGTGGCTTTGGCAGTACTGGCTAGTGCACTGCCTTTCACTCTAGAAATGATCGCACTGCGTAATTTAAGCGCACTGAGTTTCGGTACCTTGATGAGTTTGGAACCCGCCATTGCCGCACTCTCAGGCCTATTTTTTCTGGGTGAAACCTTGTTGTGGACACAGTGGCTGGCATTGGCCACGATTATCAGTGCTTCGGTAGGCTGTACGGTGACGACCCAAAGACAAAAATCTTGAATAAAAATAAAGGCGCTAGAGCGCCTTTATTTAAGATCACTTATTTTCAAATTTTAACGTGGTGTTGCGTCTTTAATCGCAGTATTTAATACAGTCGCTGCTGTCGCATTATAGCCATCACATCCAGAGGCAAGCTGATCATACATATATTCTGTCCATTTGATCATTAAAGAAGTTACACCTTCTTGTTTATTCAAGTCATCCAAGGCAGCCTGTCTTGATTGAGCAATATAGTCGTCGTGATCAATATGTTCCCCATGTTCCGAGAAATCAACTGAATAAATTCCGCCTTGATATTCGATCGCACCGAAATATTTGTAATATTGCATAGCATCGTCTTTATATTCTGCCTTTTTATATTTCAAGTTAGCCATCGTGTCATCTAGAATCGTTTTTGCCATTTCTTGGACAGACTGCTGTGCCTGCCATTCAGCAAGTGTGCTAAAGCCAGTTTTTACTTCCGGATCAAATTCAATATATTCTTCTTCAGGATGTTCAGCCAGAAGACGGAAACATTTAGAGCCATTTGGGAATTTGCGGGCCTTCTGCAAATCGACAAAATTGGTTGCAAACTCATTATAGTATTTACGCTCAGCTGTCGTATTATCACTGTTAAAGAACACAACACTCTGGTCGCGGGATCATCATACATTTTCACCACAGCAATATTGGTACGTTCAGTTAATGCTTTACCAGACAGGTCATACCACGCTATGTGTCGATGATTGCTGATATTGTTCTCAGGTATCGTCACAGGACGACTTTTAAATTGAGTCGTCGTATTTTCTAATATTTTTTCCAGCTTATAACCTAATGCTGTACGGGTGCGATCTGCAGGGAACACCCCTTTTGTTGTGACATAAGTTGAGAAGACCATATCTTCTTCAAGATCGTATTCAGTATCAACAGCGCTGTTATTATCCGCATATAATATGCCGTCAGTAATTTTATTTTTATGACTGGCTAATAGAAGTTTTTGCGATTCCATCTCTGATCCATCAATATTCGGTAAGTTGAATTGATAGTTATAGAATTCAGAAATGGTGTCTGATGCTCCATCACCCGGGGTTCCAGGATTGGTCGGTGCCGGTTGACTAGTGACTGGTTCATTATTATCAGAACTATCGGAGCCACCACCACATGCTGCCAGCATGCAGCTGAAAATGGCGCAAGAAAGTATTCTTAATTTCATTATTATCTACCTTAATTATTTGATATTGTTATTTTAATTCTGTCCATAAACACGGAATCCAAGGTGTTTTCATTGTTATTTTAAAGCTAACCCGAATCACGGGGTCTAAGATATTTTAATAAATATAAAAATAAGATCAATTTAAAAATTGATTAATTTGTAACCGCAATTACATAGAAGATTAACTTTGAATTTAAAATCTTTAGGTATTTGATCGGACCAAAACTTAACTTGATTGAATCAAAATTTAAGTTCGCCTCGGCAAAATATTTCCTTGCCCTACTCATTAAAAATTAACCAGTTTGCTATAATTTCATTTCCTCCTATTTCTCATTTTCACCCGCTCTGGGTAGAAGCTGCTTCCATGCCAAACGCCCAACTCCTTGCTGTATTGTTCATGGTATTATCCATGACCTCCTACCAGATTAGTGCATCTTTTGCCAAACAGCTGTTTAGTGTGCTGGATCCGATTACTGTGACCATTTTAAGGCTGTGCTTTGCAGCAATTATTGTTGGGGTAATGTTCCGTTCCTGGAAAATTATTTCCCGTTTGCCTTTTTTGAAATGGCGGGATTTGCTCTGCTATAGCGCCGCTTTAGGGGTCATGAATATTTTATTCTACCTGTCCCTCGGAAGATTACCGCAGGGAATTGCGGTAGGACTAGAATTTATTGGTCCGCTCGGCCTAGCCCTCATTTCGATTAAACATCGTAGTGACTATATTTGGGTATTAATGGCCATTTTAGGCATCGCACTGATGGTGCCATGGGGACAGGCCAATAGCAGTAATTTCGACCTGCTCGGCGCCGCCTGTGCTTTAGGTGCGGGTTTATGCTGGGCACTGTATATTTTCTTTGGGCAACGTGTGGTTCAGCAAAATATCGGTATGCATGCACTGACTATTGCGATTAGCATTTCAGCCCTGTGTCTGCTTCCGATTGGGCTCTATAACAATGCGCCCGCATTGATTGATACGCAACATTGGGGTAAAGCCGTTGTCATTGCGGTTCTGGCCACAGCGATTCCCTATGCGCTGGACTTAAAAGCTTTGCAGCATTTAAACAAGACCAGCTATGGCACCCTCTCCAGCCTGTCACCAGCTTTGGCAGCACTGACCGGTTTTATGCTATTGGGGGAGAAAATTACGTATCTTCAGACGGTAGCATTAGTCTGTATCATGCTGGCCTCTGTCGGTGTGACCGTACGTGCCGCCCGTCAAGGATCGGCAGAAAAGAATGCCTAAAAGGCTTATTGGAATTTGAATAACTAATTAAATATCCTATCCATTCTGTGTTTTTACTTGCTTTGAAAGCAAAATATAGAAGGTAGGTAAATTGGCATAAAAAAGATGGCACTACAGGCATTGCTGTCCCACAATTTTTCACAAGAGGAAGCTCATTTGAGCTTCCTCTTGTTTTATGGGTATTTTATCGGGTGAAAATAAAGCTTTTAAAGTTCTTCTTTCAAACAAATTCACTTGAATTATTCTGAGTAAACGTTGAACTGTCCAACCTGTTTT